>JBGTIA010000077.1:0-3801 GCA_041745835.1 Ilumatobacteraceae bacterium
GGTCGGCGGGCTCCGGCGATCGGATCCCGATGCGGATCGCAGCGAAGCCGTTGCCGGCGGCGGTCGCCCACTTGGCCGACAGCGCGACAGGAACCCCCCTGCGGCACTCGATGGTCTCCGTCACCTCGACGCTGCCGTAGCCGAAGAACTCCTCGCTGCGGGGCAGCTCCATCCGGGGATCGTCGACAACGGTGGTCATACCGTTTCCGGCGTCGACCGCGAGTGTGATCGGTCCCGTCGACACGACGCCGATCGTGTGAGGGCCGTCGGCGTCGGGGATGAACGAGCCGTCGATGCGCGCACAGAACGCCATAGGATCGACACCCTCGGGCGTGGAGCCGAAGAAGCGGATCAGCGACGTGGTTGCGGTTTCCTCGGCGGCGACGTCGCCGTCCCAGTCCGTCCCGTTGACGTAGGCCACGTGGAGCCCTGGTTCACCGTCGGGGCGACGAAGCTGGCCCTTGCGCACGACGGGGGTGAGCCGATCGATGCGCACGCCGGGCTCGTAGGTCACCGTCGCGCGTGTAACGCTGTCGGGGCCCAGGCGATCGGTGATCGCCGACAACAGCGTGCGGAAACCGAAGGGCGTCAGGCTCGCCGAGCCACCCCCCATGCAGCGGTCGATCGCAGCATTCGGACCGATCACCGCGACCGACCGGATCGTGTCGGCATCGAACGGGAGCACGGAGGCGCCGTTCGCATCGGGGTCGTTGCGCAGCAGGACGGTTCCGGCGATCGCCGCCCGTCGCGTGAGTGCGCGTTCCGCCGGGTCGTCGACCGACTGCTCGGGTTCGTCGGCTGACCGCTCTTCGGCGCGTACCCGTTTGGCGAGCACGAGCAGGTCACGCACGAGCCGGTCGACCTGTTCCTCCGCGACCTCGCCGCGCTCGACGGCCTCGACGAGCTTCGCGCCGTAGATGCGTACCGGCCCGGGCATCTCGAGGTTCAGACCGGCGTTGGCGGCACCGACGGCGTCGTGGACGCCGTACCAGTCGGACACGACGAAGCCGTCGAAGTCCCATTCGTCGCGAAGGATGTCGTTCAGCAGGCGGGTGTTCTGGGCGCAGAACTCGCCGTCGAACTGGTTGTAGGCGCTCATCATGCCCCAGGCGCCTGCCTCCTTCACCGTGCGCTCGAACGGTCGCAGGTACAACTCGCGCAGCGTTCGCTCGTCGACCTGAACGTTCACGGTCATCCGCTCGATCTCGGTGTCGTTCGCGACGAAGTGCTTCACGGTCACGGCGACGTCGTGCGACTGCACGCCACGCACGTAGGCGACGGCGAGCGCTCCGGTCAGTTCGGGGTCCTCGCTGTAACACTCGAACGTGCGCCCGCCGACGGGTGTGCGATGCAGGTTCACGGTCGGACCGAGGACGATGTGGGCGCCCTTGCGGATCGCTTCGGTGCCGACGAGTGAACCGATCTCACCGACCAGTTCGGGGTCCCAGGTGGCGCCCAGCGTGATCCCCGCCGGCACGACGACGCCCGGTGTCCCGGAGTTTCCGTGCCCCTCGCCGCGGATCCCGTTCGGGCCGTCGGACATCTTGAGTTGCGGAACTCCCGCGTCGGGGAAGGCGTGCGTGCGCCAGTTCGAGCGACCGGCCACGAGCCGGCACTTGTCGTCGAGAGAGAGCGCGGCCAACGCCGCATCGATGTCGATCACACCGCTGAGTGTTGCACGCATCAGACGGTTGCGCCGGCGTGTTCGCCTTCGACGACGGCGGCGTGGGCGCGGCGAGGGGCGACGCAATCACCGACGCGCTCGACGCTCACTCCCGCCGTCTTGAGGTCGTGGTAGAGCCACTCGACGGGATGCGCATGCACCGCCAGGATCACCCAGTCGGGAGCACGGGTCACGTTCGTGCCCGTCGGGTGGTGCAGCAGGTTCAACATGCGGCCCTCCATCCCCATCGGCACGAGGTCGGTCGTCTGGACGATCCCCTTGTCGCCGGCCCGGATCCACCAGTTCTCCATGTCGAGCGTGATGCCGAGATCCTGACCGACGACCATGCCCGGCGTGATGATCTCGACGTTGCAGCCTCGGTCGGCGAGGACTTCGGCCGTCGAGGTGGCGTGATGGAAGCCGATCTCGTCGAACACGACGACATCACCGAACGGCTCGACGGAGCCGTCGAGCACCTGACGCACGTCGGCGACGTTGTCGGCGTCGGCAGGCACCCAGTACGGCCGCGCCGGCTCGGCGCCGGTGGCGACGATCACGTGATCGGGCTGCTTCTCCTCGACGAGGCCCGGCCACACGCCGACGCCGTACTCGAACTCCACGCCGAGACGCCGACACTCGGTGAGCTGGTTGCGGATCATGTCGCCGAATTCGGCGCGGTTCGGCACCGACGCAGCGAGCCGCACCTGACCGCCTGCGACCGGTTCCTTCTCGTACACCGTCACCTGGTGCCCGTTGCGGCGTGCCGCGATTGCCGCCTGCAGGCCGGCGGGCCCGGCACCGACGACCATCACCGACTTGGGCTTCGAGGTGAGCCGGACCGTGCCGACCCCCTCGGACTCACGACCGGTGCGCGGGTTCTCGATGCACCCCAGCCACCGGTTGAGGCCCATTCGCCCGACGCACTCCTGGTTGCACGACAGGCACAGGCGCGTCTCGTCGGTCGAACCGGCGCGGGCCTTGGCCACGAAGTCAGCATCCGCGATCTGCCCGCGCACCACGCCGACGAGATCGCAGTGACCCTCGGCGAGGGCTCGCTCGGCCTGCAACGGGTCCTTGAACCTGCCGACGCCGACAACCGGCAGCTCCACGGCCTTGCGGATCGCCGACGGGATGAACATCGCGTAGCCCGGCGGAATGTGCATCGACGCCTCGATCATGAACAGGCTCGCCGTGGCGACACCGATCGAGGTGTTGATGTAGTCGACCTGACCGGTGGCTTCGACGATCTCGGCGATCCGCACGGCGTCGTCGATGGTGGTGCCGTGTTCGATCAGCTCGTCGCCGCAGATGCGCACGCCCAGGGCCATGCCGCGCCCGATCTCCTTGCGGACGGCGGCGACGATGTCGACGAGCAGGCGTGCCCGGTTCTCGAGCGATCCGCCGTACTGGTCGGTGCGATGGTTGGTGGCAGGGGAGAGGAAGCCACGCACGATCGAGCTGTGCGAGCACTGCAGCTCGATGCCGTCGAACCCGCCCTCTGCGCAGTGTTCGGCCACCAGCGCGTACCCCGCGACGATCTCGTCGATCTCGGCCTGGTTGACCGACCTGGGGACCTCGCGGAAGAGTGGGTCGGCGACCGGCGACGGCCCCCAGACGGGCAGCCGCGAGTACATCGACGACGCCTGGCCGCCGTTGTGGTTGATCTGGGCGAAGATCGGCACCCGGTGGCGATGCACGGCGTCGGTGATCTTCCGGTAACCCGGAATGACATCGCGGTGGAACCCGTGGATCAGCTTCTCGTACGGCCAGTCGGTCGCATGCGTCGAGTGCTCCTCGGTGATGATCAGCCCGGTCCCACCGGCGGCTCGGGCGCCGTAGTACGCAGCGTGTTGCTCGGTCGGAAGTCCGTTGCGGGCGTAGTTGGTGAGGTGCGCCGAGAACACGATGCGGTTGCGCGCCTCGACCGGTCCGAGCTGCAGAGGAGACCAGAGGTAGCGGTAGGCCATGGCGCAGCCAACGGTACCCGTGCTCCCCTCACCCTGCCGTACGCACGTACACGATGTGCCAAGGGCATCTCGTACGTCGGGCGCCATCCCGTCGGGGGCGGGGGCCGGCGTCCTAGATTTGGGCGATGTCCGAGCAGCAGACCGACGCGGCCGCCCCGACGCGGCCGCCCG
>JBGTIA010000078.1:0-7286 GCA_041745835.1 Ilumatobacteraceae bacterium
TCGACACCCCGGACGTCGCTGGCGCCGTGCGCGGCGCAGCGGTGTCGATCGGCGGTTGGTCGGCAGTGGTGCTCATGGCCGTCCGGAACGGTACGTCGCCGCAACCGCTGCGGCAACTTGGTCGGGGGTGTCGACGAGCACATCGGCACCGGCGGATTCGAGTTCTTCAGGTGATCCGAATCCCCAGGTGACGCCGATGCAGTCGATCCCGTTGAGGTGGGCGCCTTCCACGTCGTGATCTCGATCTCCCAACATCGCGACTCGTGGGAGGTCCGACGGGGACAGCCGCAGCAGAATGAGTGCGTAGTTGATCACCTCGGCCTTGGTCCGTCGCCCCGTTCCCACCTCGTGCGTGGCGCCCGCCTGCACAGCGAAGCGTTCGGTGAAGCCGAAGTGCTCGATGATCCGTCTTGCCGTCGGCTCGGGCTTCGCAGTGGCGATCGACAGCGTGTGACCAGCCACGGACAGCGCATCGAGCATCTCGGGGATGCCCGGATAGACGGTGTTCTCGAACAGCCCGATGTCCTCGTATCGATCCCGATACGCACGCACGACGCGCTCGACGTCGTCGATCGGGATTCCGAGTGTCGGCAGGCCGACCTCGAACGGCGGCCCGATCACGGTACGGACCTGTGCGTCGGAGGGAGGTGCGTAGCCACACTCGCCGAATGCGTACTGCAGCGACCGTGCGATGCCCGGCGACGAATCCGAGATGGTGCCGTCGAGATCGATGAGCACGTGGGTCGCGGCACTCGGCCGGTTCACCCCGCTACCTGCGCTGACGTGGTTGACGTGGTTGACGTGGTTGACGTGGTTCACGTGGTTGACGTGGTTCATGTGGTTCACGTGGTTCACGTGGTTCACGTGGTTCACGTGGCGATCTTGTCGAGACGGTCGAAATCGGTGTCGGTGCCCACGGCGATCAGCACCTGGTGGGGTTCGATCACGATGTCCGGATCGGGGTTGGTGCTGAACGTGCCGTCGGCGCGACGAAGAGCGAGCACCAGCACGCCGGCGCGCTGTCGGAGGTTGGCCTCACGCAGGGTCTTCCCGGCGAGTGGTGAGTCCTCGGGAACGTCGTACTCCTGCATGCGGAACTCGAGCGAGCGCTCGTGCATCACGACGTCGACGAACTCTGCGACGTGCGGTCGAGCGACGAACGACGCCATGCGCGCTGCGCCGAGTTCCTGGGGATTCACCACGCGATCGGCGCCGGCGTTGGCGAGCTTGGGGACGCTCTCGTCCTGCCGGGCACGCGCCACGATGAACAGGCCGGGGACGATCGCCCTCGCCGACAGCGTCACGAACAGGTTCTCGGCGTCGCCTTCGAGCGCGGCGACGAGCGCCTTCGCACGTTCGATGCCGGCAGTGCGGAGCGTCGAGTCGAGCGTGGCATCGCCGACGACGGTGGGGCAGTGCACGCCGGCGACGCGCTCGGCGTCGATGTCGACGACCACCACCTGGTGCCCGGCCTGGACGAGGTCGTCGGCGACCGCCCGCCCGACGCGACCCCAGCCGCACACGATGGTGTGGCCCGACAACTTGCTGATCTCCCGGTCCATCATCCGCCTTCCAACGAAGTCTCGCAATTCCCCTTCGACGACCACCTGCACCGCGAGGGTGAAGGTGTACAGCACCGTCGACACGCCCATGATGATGAGCGCGATCGTGAACCACTGCTCGAGATTGCTGAACTCCTGCAGCTCCCGGAATCCGACCGTCGTGATCGTCGTGACGGTCTGGTAGACGGCGTCGGTGAGGCTCATGCCGAACAGCCAGTAGCCGATCGTGCCGACGATGCCGACCGCGATCACCATGGCGATCGCACGCTGCAACCGGCCGATGGCGGTGTAGTTCACGACGTCGACGGTAGCCCGCCGTGCCCGTCCGCTGCCGGTTCGCTCGGTGCTGTTCGACGCCGTCCGGAGCGGCGGGGTCAGCGGCCGTGGAGGAGTTCGCGGATCAGCGGCTCGTAGTGCTCGAGCGGGTTGCTGACGTAGTCGGCGTCGAACGCCGTCTGGTCGTACTTCGCGCAGAATTCCTCGGTGTACTCGAAGTACGGCGAGTCGCGGTGCTTGTCGCGGGCGTTCTTGTCGAGGCCGATGTGGTCCCAGAAGTAGTAGCCCTGGAACTCGCCGTGGTGCTTGACCATGAAGTGGTTCGCCTCCGACACGAACGGCTTCAGGATGCCCGCTGCGATGTCGGGATGGCTGTACGGGCTGAGCGTGTCGCCGATGTCGTGCAGCAACGCGCACAGCACGTACTCGTCGTCACGACCGTCCTTCTCGGCGCGCGTGGCCGTCTGCAGACTGTGCTCGAGCCGGTTGACCGGGAACCCGCCGTGGTCGAACTCGAGGGCGCGCATCAGCTCGATCACCCGCTCGGCAACGAACGACTGCGTGATCGCCAACTGGGGGGCGATGATCGCCCAGTCCTCCGCAGTCGACTCCTCGAACGAGGTGAAGCTCGCGCGTGGATGCTCGGTGATTCCCGTGCTGGTGCTGTCGGTGGTCGTCATGCTGTCTCCTCTACCGATTACATCAGGGGTCAGACCCGCGAGGTGATCGTGGTCGGTTGGTTCGGTCGATTGGTCGAGCGTTGCAACACGGGTCAGACCCGCGATGTAATCCCTCATCGTGCTCAGCTGGTTGCGGATTGGATGGCTCGCCACACCTTTTCCGCGGTGGCGGGCATGTCGATGTGGCGGACGCCGAGGTGGCTCAGGGCGTCGATGACGGCGGATTGCACGGCAGGCGTCGAGCCGATCGTGCCCGACTCACCGATGCCCTTGGCGCCGAGCGGGTTGACGAACGTCGGGGTCTCCATGTGGACCACCTCGAAGCTGGGCAGTTCGGTGGCCGAGATCATGCCGTAGTCGGCGAGGTTCGACGTGACGGGGTTGCCGTCCTCGTCGTAGCGCACCTCTTCGAGCAGTGCCTGGGCGGACCCCTGGGCGATACCGCCGTGGATCTGGCCGTCGAGCAGCATCGGGTTGACGACTCGTCCCGCATCGTCGCAGGCGACCTGGCGGAGGTGACGCACCTGGCCGGTGCCGATGTCGACCTCGACCACTGCGACGTGCGCACCGAACGGGAACGTCGCCTGACCGGCGTCGAAGCGGGTGGCGATCGTGAGGTCGTCACCCTGGCCCTTGGCCGCGACGGCGAGATCGGCCCACGTCTTCGACACTGCGGGCGTGCCTGCCACATGGAACGCGCCGTGGTCCTTGTCGAGCACGATGTCGGCCTCGTCGGCCTCCAGCAGCGATGCCGCCAGCTTCTGGGCCTTCTCCACGAGTTCGATCGACGCCTTGTTGACGGCGACACCACCCTGCTGCAGTGAACGCGAGCCCATCGTGCCGCCGCCTTCGGGTACGAGGTCGGTGTCACCCCAGATCAGGGTGATCCTGTCCATCGGGATCCCGGTCTGGTCGCTCGCGATCATCGACCACGACGTGTCGTGGCCTTGGCCGTGCGGCGAGGTACCGGTGTACACGAGCGCGGAGCCGTCGTCCTGCACCTCGATCTTCGCTGCCTCGCCCATCGGGTCGACGCCACCGGTGATCTCGACGTACACGCTGACGCCGATGCCGAGCTGCTTGTCGTCGCCGGCCTCTCGCCGGCGAGCCTGATCGGCGCGCAGCTCGGCGTAGCCGGCGACTTCGAGCGCCCTGTCGAGCGCGCCCTCGTAGTCGCCGACGTCGTAGGACTGGCCGATCGCCGTCGTGTGTGATTCGAGGAACTTGGGGATCAGGTTCATCCGACGCACCTCGGCAGCATCCTTGCCGATCTCGGCGGCGAACAGATCCATCGCTCGTTCGGCGGCGGCGGTCGCCTCGGGCCGACCGGCGCCGCGGTACGGAACGGTCGGCGTGGTGTTCGTGAGCACCGTCGTCGCCCGAACTTCGATGTTCGGGATGTCGTAGACCGCGGAGGCCATCGGACGGGTCATCGCGAAACCGAGCACACCGCCGACGTCCATGAACCCACCCGCGTCCTGGAAGAGTTGCAGCTGGTAGTGGGTGACCTTGCCTTCGCGGGTGCCCCCGATGGTGGCGTACTGCAGCTGACTGCGACCGTGACCCATGTTCATCATCGACTCGCTGCGCGTCTCGTGCCAGCGGACGGGCCGGCCGACGGCCTTCGAGATCGGACCGAGCAGCATTTCCTCGGCGTAGGTGCCGATCTTGGCGCCGAATGCGCCGCCGACGTCAGGCGTAAGGACGCGGACATCGTCCGGCGCGACGCCGTTGGCTGCTGCGATCGGCGTCTTGACGCCCTGTGCGTGCTGGGTGGACAGCCACTGATGCAGCCGTCCGTCGACCCACACGGCCGCCGAACCGCGGACCTCCAAGGGGCACGGAGCGACACGTTGGTTGAGGAATCGTCCGGTGACGACGACCTCGCAGTCCTTGAAGAACTCGTCGGTTGCGGTGTTCTCCGGCATGCCGAGGGCGGTGGTGTCGAACACGGCGTTCGAGCCGGCAGCGTCGTAGATCAATGTCTCGGACGCCATCGACGCCTCGATGTCGATCAGCGCCGGGAGGAAGTCGACGTCGACGAACACCATCTCGGCGGCGTCGGTGGCTTGCGCGAGGGTCTCGGCGACGATCGCGACGACCGGTTCGCCGACGAAGCGGACCTTGTCGCTCGCGAGCATCGTGCGCGCCACGGTGGGGTTGAAGTTCGAGGGAACCGGCTCGAGCCCGAGCGATTCGGCGGTGAACACGCCGACGACGCCCGGCATGTCCTTCACGCCGTCGACATCGATCGACAGGATGGTGCCGTGGGCGACAGCGGAGCGGGCGTACACCACGTGGAGCGCGCCGGCGAGGAGTTCCTCGTCGAGGTCGCTGACGTACACGCCGCCGGTGGTGAGGAACTTGGGGTCTTCCTTGCGCTGAACTCGGGTCCCCAGGATGCTGCCGGCCACATGGCCCCCTTGCGGTTGGATCGCGGTTGGATCGCGGTTGGATCGTGTCTGATCGAGTCGCGCTCGATCAGGCGAAGTGCTCGACTGCGAACCTAGTCGGCGAGCGCTGGTGCCGGCCCAGCCGTGCGGGCCGCGAAGATCTGCGTGACCACGTTGTACGGCCAGCCGTCGGGGAGGTCGCGGGGGACGGGAGGCAGCGGCAGGATCGTCGACCGCTGGTCGCCCTCTTCGACGAAGCCGATCTCCTCCCGGGCTGCCTCACGGACGCCGTCGTCGGTGCCGAGCCGTTCGACCTCGCCCGCCAACTGGCCATTGACGCGTTGCAACTCGTCGAGTTCCGCCTGACGCTGCTCGAGCTGTTCGCCCTGGTCGAACCACGTGCCCATCGGCAGGATGAACACCGCTGCGGCGATCGTGCCGATCACCAGCAGGACGAAGAGTCCGCTGAAAAGTGCCAGCTTCGGGCGCCGGAAGATCCGTTTTTCGATGGGGATGGGACGGGTGAAGTCGCCCAGGCGCGAACGCCCCTCGTCGGACGCCTTGGCAGGCTCCTTCGGCCTCGGGATCGAGGTGGTCTTCGACCGGGTCACGTCGGCATTCTCGCAGGACCAGCCCTCGTTGCGGTGGCACGCTCACCCCCGACCCCCTCCGAGTGATGAGCGAAGCGCCGCCATCCGGTCGTCTCGCTCATCGCTCGTGGTGGTCGGGCGGGAGTGATGAGCGAAGGGTCGTCATCCGGTCCGGTCGCTCATCGCTCGCGGTGGTCGGGCGGGAGTGATGAGCGAAGTGCCGCCATCCGGTCCGTTCGCTCATCGCTCGTGGTGGTGGCGCGTGAGTGATGAGCGAAGTGTCGTCATCTGGTCGTCTCGCTCATCGCTCGGGCCTCGCTCGCGCTGGCGAGGGAAGCGCCAGCGACGAGCCGGACGAGGCCGACCCAGCTCGGGGGCCACCGACGTGTGGTGAGGCCGAGCAATCAGAGCGGCGCGAGGGCGTTGCGGCCGCGGTATTCGGCGGTGTCGCCGAGTTCGGCTTCGATGCGGAGCAGTTGGTTGTACTTGGCCACGCGGTCGCTTCGTGCCGGGGCACCGGTCTTGATCTGGCCGCAGTTGGTGGCGACGGCGAGGTCGGCGATGGTGGAATCCTCGGTCTCACCGGAGCGGTGGCTCATCACCGAGGTGTATCCGTGGCGGGTCGCCAGCCCGACGGTGTCGAGGGTCTCGGTGAGGGATCCGATCTGGTTGACCTTGATGAGGATCGAGTTGGCCACGTGCTGCTCGATGCCCATCTGCAACCGGGTGGAGTTGGTGACGAACAGGTCGTCGCCGACCAGTTGCACCTTGTCGCCGATCGCTTCGGTCAGCGTGGCCCAGCCCTCCCAGTCGTTCTCGTCCATCGCATCCTCGATCGACACGATGGGATAGGTGTCGACGAGACGCTTCCAGTAGTCGGCCATCTCCGACGGCGACAGCACTTTGCCCTCACCGGTGAGGTGGTAGGCGCCGTCGCGGAAGATCTCGCTGGTGGCCGGGTCGAGCGCGATGGCGATGTCGTCGCCGGGCGTGAAGCCGGCCTTGGTGATCGCTTCGACCAGCACGCGGATTGCTTCTTCGTTCGAGTCGAGGTTCGGGGCGAACCCGCCCTCGTCGCCGACTGCGGTCGACAGCCCCCGGTCCTTGATGACGCCCTTGAGCACGTGGTACGTCTCGGTGCCCCACCGCAACGCCTCGGAGAAGCTGGGTGCGCCGATGGGCATCACCATGAACTCCTGCAGGTCGATCGAGTTGTCGGCGTGGACGCCACCGTTGATGACGTTCATCATCGGCACGGGCAACACGTGCGCGTTGGGTCCACCGAGGTAGGTGTAGAGCGGCAGGTCGAGTTCGATGGCCGCCGCCTTGGCGATCGCGAGGCTGGTACCCAGGATGGCATTGGCGCCCAGACGTGACTTGTTGTCGGTGCCATCGAGGTCGAGCATCACCCGGTCGAGGAACCGTTGGTCGGTGGCGTCGAATCCTTCGAGCGCGTCGGCGATCTCGTCGTTGACGAAGCCGACGGCGTTCAGCACGCCCTTTCCGTCGTAGCGGTCGCCCCCGTCGCGCAACTCGACGGCCTCGTGCTCGCCGGTGGACGCGCCGGAGGGCACCGCGGCCCTGCCCACTGCACCGGAGTCGAGGAGTACCTCGACCTCGACGGTCGGATTCCCGCGGGAATCCAGGATCTCGCGGCCGGTGATGCTCAGGATCTCGCTCATGTCCTCAACGTATCGGAGGGCGCGGCACCATCGGAGAGGCCTTCGGCCCGAGCTGCAGCGTCGTCTCCCATGGTTCGGGCACGATTTCCTCAAGTCGCTCAGC
>JBGTIA010000079.1:0-2365 GCA_041745835.1 Ilumatobacteraceae bacterium
GCGGATCGGCTTGGACATTCTTGAACTTGCGCAGTTCGACCTCGGTGTTGATCACGATGTGGTCCTCGTCGCAGTCGACCCACACCACATGTGCTTGGATGTGACCGCCCGGAAGAAGCGTCGAGATCGTTGCGAAGTTCCTGCCCTCAACGAGCGTCTTCACCTCATCCTTGATCATCACGCCCAGGGTACGGCACGTGTTGTCGCACGATCGATGCCGCCGCCCCGTAGCCCCTTCCAACGATGCGGACCAGGGCGGCTGGCGTCCTTCACTCCACTCAGGCGCGATGTCTTGGTCTTTCGTGCGAATTCGGGTGCACACAGATTTCATCTGGAGCGCAGGAATCGGCGCTGTCATTCGGTGAACGCGCCGGGAAGTATGGTGCCCCAGCACGCCCGCCAGAACGAGGAGATCGACGTGACCGACGAGGAAGTTGAAGCCCTCGTGCTCAGCGCGCCGTGCGCGATCCTGCTCGGTCGACAACTCATCGAGCACGACCAAGACCGCGGTTGGATCAAGTTCGGGTTTGAAGGCAAGCCCGAGTTCCTGAATCCCGCTGGTCGCGTCCAGGGAGGCTTCCTCGCAGCAATGCTCGACGACACGATGGGCCCGGTCGTGCTGCTCAAGAGCGGTGGCGCTCTGTATCCATCGTCAATCGACATCAACGTCAGCTTCCTCGCCGCAGCCAAGCCGGGACCGCTGATCTGCGGAGGCCGAGGTACTCCGACTCGGAAAGACGGTGGGCTTCGTCGAGGGTCGACTCATGGACAGTGAAGGTCGCATGCTCGCACGAGCCACCTCCAGCGTCATGCTCGTTCCTGCCGAGCGCGTCAGCTGACGCGTCCAGTCACTTCGCACCACCCGGACCCAACCGGATCCTTCAATCCCACGCGAGTCGCAGGCAGCTGCCTCGACGTGATTGCCGGGCACTCGGCGTAAGCCCACCACTTCTCGGGACGCTTACCTGCCGGTGGGGGTTTTCGCTGCTGGGTAGTGTGCGGCGATGCGAATCGAGGCAGACGTGCCGTGTCCTCTGCCAGACGATCCGGTGCTCGCCGAGTGGGCGACTGCGATGCGTGACATGGGTGATTGGGCTTTCATTGTCGACTCGTCGTGGCAAGTGAGGTTCATGACCGAGGAGTTGCGTCTCTCGTTCGCGGCAGATGTCGAGATGGTCCCGTTCGTCCTCGGTGCGCACATGTTCGGCCCGGAGATGGAGGCCGTGAGGGTTGCGTGGCCTTTCGGACCCACCGGGCCGGAGTCCTGGAAGGAGTCCTTTGTCCACGTCGGCGGCTGGGTCCTGTCCGACACCGCTGGCGGGAAGACCGAACTGAAGTCGATCGTCGATCCGTCGCTTGCTGAGTTGATCGACGGGATTGCCCCGTCACTCGCCAACGTCACCCTCGGAACAACGGTCGCAGGGGGCACGTCCGAGCGTGACGGGAGGGTGTGTCGGCTCGCGTTTCGTCTCCGCGACCACACAGGTGCACTCCGAGGTACAGCGATGAGCTTCAGGCCGGCAGTCGGCATGAATGTGTTGGGAACGATGGCATTGGAACGCGATCCGGGCCACCTCGTACGCCAACGCTCGGTTGCACAGGCACGGCGTCGGCCGGCGGCGATTCTCTTCGCAGATCTGGAAAGTTCGTCGGCGTTGTCGCGCACGCTGTCGACCAGCAGCTACTTCTCGGCTGGTCGACGAATCGTGCGCGCCACCGATCGCTGCATCGTCGATGCCGGCGGACTGGCAGGTCGACACGTCGGAGACGGAGTGGTGGCGTTCTTCCCGGTCGAGGTCTTCGATTCCGAATCCGCTGCGGCGCGTGCGTGTGTTCGGGCAGCACGCGACATCGAAGCGGTCATGCCGGACGTCGCTGAACGGTGTGGATTGGCCGCAGACCAGTTGGTGATGCGATTCGGTCTTCATTGGGGATCGACGATCTACATGGGAAACATCGGCACACTCGCGCGTTCCGAAGTGACCGCGCTCGGAGACGAGGTCAACGAGGCAGCCCGCATCGAAGCCTGCGCTACCGGCGGTCGGATCCTGGCGTCCAAGCCCCTCGTCGAACGTCTCACAGACAACGACGCCACGACGTTGGGGATCGACCCCGATCGACTCGTGTACACCCAACTGGGCCAACTGACCACCGCTACCGAGAAGGCGCGCCGAGACGCGCCTGCGATCGCCGTGTGCGAGCTGTAACCGACAGCGAACCTGACGAGCGCAACCCACGCACAGGGTGACCGCTGGCGCCGCTGCTCGAGTGCCTTCAAGGTGCCGACCGCTAAGTCACCGGCGAGGTGTGGCGCCCATGAGACCGCAATGACCACTCGAAAATCACACCGGTACCGGCGGCGAGA
>JBGTIA010000080.1:0-2905 GCA_041745835.1 Ilumatobacteraceae bacterium
GGCTGGACGCAACTGGCCGAACACGCGATAGTCGGCCACGCGATCGGGCTGGCTGCTGAGACGAGTGGAGTTCAAGAAACTCTCGTTCGTGCCGGAGTCGTCGACCGGTGCAGTGCCTCCGAGTGTCACAGTGACCGGTGCGAGCGGGTCCGCTCCCTTTGCGCCGGTGATCGCGGTGGACAGCGCGGCCAGCGCGTCCTGGGGAGCGACGAGCGTCGCAGTGATCGGCACATCACCGATGGTAGGGAAGGGGTGTCGCACTCGGTGGTCTACGATCGCCCGATGCGTGTCCGCCGTGCCGCCGCCGACGACCGATCGACGCTCTGTGTCACCGCGATGCGGGCCTTTGCCGACGACCCGGTGATGCGTTGGCTGTACCCCGAGGACGACGTCTTCTTTGCGCCGAACGGCGAGGTGCTGCGCCCCGCAATGAGCGGCTGGATCGCCCTCGGCGAGGTTTGGTGCACCGACGACGGTGTCGGCGCGGCTGTGTGGATCCCACCGGGTCGCCCGGAGGTTGATTTCACCGTCGACCCACCACCAGCGGAGCCACCGCCTGATCGCCTCGAGCGATTTGCGATCCTCGGTCCGCTGATGGAGCAGCACACACCGACCGAACCGCACTGGTACCTGCAACTCCTCGCGACGCACCCGGACTGGCAGCGGCGCGGGATCGGTGCCGCGCTGATGGCGGTGGTCTTCGAACGGGCCGACGCCGACGGGTTGCCGTGCTACCTCGAGACCGAGACCGTCGAGAACGTCGCCTACTACCGCCACCACGGCTTCGACGTCCGGTCCGAGTGGGACGTGCCAACGGGTCCCCACCTGTGGGGTATGTACCGACCAGTGAACTGAGCCAGTCCTCTGGGGTCGGGTCCGGAAGGACCGGGACAGGCCGTCCGGTCCTGTGGGGTCGGGTCCGGGAGGACCGGGTCAGGCGGAGCGGGCGGCTTCGGCGCGTGCTCGGAGGTCGGTCACCGCGTGCTCAAGCCCTTCGGGGTCCTTGTAGAGCGCGCTGCCGGCAATGAGCACGTTCGCGCCAGCAGCCGCGGCACCGGCGATCGTCGACGGACCGATGCCGCCGTCTACCTCGAGATCGACCGTGTCCGCGAGGCCGGCGTCGTCGATCATCGAACGGATCTCGCGGATCTTCGGTTCCATCGTCGGGATGTACGCCTGGCCGCCGAAGCCCGGATTGACGGTCATCACCAGCACCAGGTCGACGAGGTCGAGCACGTGGGCGATCGCTGACGCCGGCGTCGCAGGGTTCAGTGCCACCGCCGCATTGGCGCCGAGGTCGTTGATGTTGGCGAGGGTGCGGTGCAGATGGGTGCAGGCCTCGGCGTGGACGATCAGCCGGGAACAGCCGGCGTCGATGTACTGCTTGGCCATCACGTCGGGCGTGTACACCATCAGGTGCGCTTCGAACGGCACGGTGGTGTGCGGGCGGGCCGCTGCGATCACATCGGGGCCGAAGGTGAGGTTGGGTACGAACTGACCGTCCATCACGTCCCACTGGATGAGGTCGACGCCGGCCGCGTCGAGTGCCGCCACCTCCTCACCGAGCTTCGAGAAGTCGGCGGGCAGCACGGACGGGGCGATCTGGATCGGACGGCTCATCGAGAGCGCAACCTACTCGTCGTCGTCAGACTCGCCGGCGTTCTCCCACGCCTCGTCGTCGTCGTCCCAACCCTCGTTGCGTTCGTCGACCTTGCTCTGCCAGTTCTCGGCCTCCCGGCGTGATGGATACGGGCCAAGGAGCTGCTCGCCCGGGCCGCGCTCGGCTGCCGGAACGGCCTTGTTGCGAACCAGATCCCAGTACCACTCGGTGTCGGAGCTCATGGGTTCCAGTGTCGCGCGCCCGTCGCTGGATCAAACCGTCACGCCCGTACGCTGGTGGTATGCAACTGACCCCTGATCGTCTCGTCGCGGGCGGCGACGCCATGGCCCGTGACGCGGACGGCCGAGTGGTGTTCGTCGAGGGGGCGCTGCCCGGCGAACTCGTCGAGGTGGAGATCGAGTTGACGAAGAAGGATTTCGCACGCGGACGGCTCGTGGAGATCGTCGAACGGTCGCCGGTGCGCGACTCGCCGTCGTGCAGTCATCGCCGCAACGGCTGTGGTGGCTGCGACTGGATGCACCTGCAGCCCGAGGCCCAACTCGACGCGAAGGTCGAGATCGTGCGCGAGTCGTTGCGGCGCATCGCCCGGCTCGATCCGCTGGTCGTCGACGGTTTGGTCGAGTGCGGCGCTGCCGTGAGTCCCTTCGGCTACCGCACCACCATCCGGGTGGTTGGCGGGCCCCACGGATCCGTCGGCTACCGAGCCGCAGGATCCAACGACGTGGTCGAGGTGACGAGTTGTCCGATCGCCGAGTCCAAGCTGTCCCGACTGCTCCCGACGATCGAGGCCGACGAGGGGGCCGAACTGACGCTGCGCACCTCTGTGGCGACCGGCGCCATCACGGCCATCTGGGACAAGAAGTACCGCAAGAGCATTCGTGGCGTGCCGTCGAGCGTCCACATCGGCGAACGGGCATGGCTCATGGAGCGGGTTGCCGGTCACGATCTGCGGGTGTCGGCGGGGTCGTTCTTCCAGTCGGGGGTGCAGGCCGCCGAACTGTTGGTTGCCGCAGTGAAGGCCGCCGCACCTGAACTGGCCGGCGCCCGTCACGCCGTCGACGCGTATGGGGGAGTCGGCCTGTTCGCCGTCACCGTCATGGGGTCGGCGCAACACGTCACGGTCATCGAGTCGTCGAAGTCGGCCTGCCTCGACGCCGAACACAACCTCACCGGCCGCGACGCGAGCGTGGTTCGAGCCGACGTCTCCGGTTGGACGCCGCCGACGGGTGACGGTCCCACGGCGCCGGTCGACGTGGTGGTGGCCGATCCCGCTCGCCCCGGACT
>JBGTIA010000081.1:0-3927 GCA_041745835.1 Ilumatobacteraceae bacterium
TGGCCCGGGTAGCAACCCTTGGTGAGATTCACCGCCATCGCGACCAGCCCGGTCACCGCCGGAATCGTCTCGCCTGGGACGATCTCGAAGCCCATCCGCGGCCATCCACTGGCGATCCGGGCGGCTTCGTGCGCGTCCGACGGCGACGGCGAGGCGCCGGGCACGACGGAGATCTCCGCCTTCACCCGGATCTTGAAGCGGTCGAGCCGTGCAGCAAGGACGTCACCGAACCCGGCGTCGGTGTCGAAGTCGAACTGCTCCTCGGCGGTTCTGGTCACCCTCGCCAGCGACTCCACCTTGCCCGTCGGGTCGAGCACGAGCGTCCACGTCGAGGCGCCCACCTCGAGATCACGGAGATCCTGCGCGACCTGCGAGTGGAGGTACGTCAGGGCGTCGGGGCCCTCGACGACCACATGGTCACGGGCGAGTTCGTCGAGTGCGGCGGGGTCGGGAGTCACACCGCCAGTCTGCCGTGGCACACTGCGAACGTCATGAGCAACGACGACGACACCAGCGACGGCCGACTGCGGGATCTGGCGACACGCGCAGTCGACAGCCTGCTCACGCTCGTCCATCGCGGCACGCGCCTGGCGTTCGGCACGCTCGTGATCGTGGCGATCATCTGTCTCCTCGGGTTCGCCCTGGGCATCGCTGCACTCTCGGACGGCATCGAAACGGTGTGGATCGTCTTCGGCGGTTTTGCCGCGTTCGTGGCGATCGGTTCCGTCGCCCTCGCGATGTTCCGGCTCTGGGCGGTGACCCGCCTCGGTACGGCCCTCGTCACCGAGGTCGAGCGGTTGATCGCAGGCGACCCACGCTCCGAGCGCATGGTGATCGACACCGTCGAGGCGAGCGATGGTGTCCAGGATCAGAGCGCCATGGTGATGTCGCGTCAGTTCTTCTCGATGAGCGACACCGTCGGCAAGAGCGGTCAGTTCGGTGCTCTCGCCGTGGCGCTCAAGTCGGTGACGACGTTCCCGTTGCTGATCCTGCTCGCCACCGTGATCACGGTCGGCTTCGCGGGCATCAGCCTGCTGTTCCTCCTCGCCCTCGCACTCTGACCGGTTACGCCGGTGCCTGGCACCGGCGTAACCGGGTCAGGCGGGGGTGCCGTTGTCGTGACGGGCGGCGGTCATGCGACGAGCCGCAGGGATGGCGGCCAGCAGTGCGGCGGCCTTGTTGCGACACTCGAGGTCCTCGTCGTCGGGAACCGAATCGGCCACGATGCCGGCCCCGGCTTGCAGGCTTGCGGTGGCGCCGTCGCCGGTGACGAACATCGTGCGGATGGCGATCGCGGTGTCGAGGTTGCCCGACCAGTCGATGTAGCCGACCACGCCGGCGTAGGGACCGCGCTTGACCGGCTCGAGCGAGTCGATGATCTCCATCGCCCGCACTTTCGGCGCCCCCGACACCGTGCCGGCAGGCAGCGTGGCGCGCAGGACGTCGATCGGCCCGAGCCCGTCTCGGAGCTGGCCCGATACCTGCGACGTCAGGTGCATGACGTGGCTGTAGCGCTCGAGCGTCATCAGTTCGTCCACGTGCACCGTGCCGAACTCGGCAACACGACCGACGTCGTTGCGAGCCAGGTCGACCAGCATCACGTGTTCGGCGCGTTCCTTCGGGTGCTCCATCAGCTCCGCGGCCATCAACCGATCGTGCTCGTCGGTGCGACCCCGTCGCCGCGTGCCCGCGATCGGGCGCGAGACCACCGTGCGCCCGAGCAGCTGCACCATCGGTTCCGGCGACGAGCCGACGATCGTCAGCTCCGGGTGCCGCACGAAGTACATGTACGGCGACGGATTGACCTGGCGCAACACCCGGTACACGTCGAACGGGTCGGCGCCGAGTTCGAGGTCGTAGCGCTGCGCCAGCACCACCTGGAAGATGTCGCCCGCGACCACGTGCTCCTTGGCCACCTCGACGGCTCGCTGATACATCCCGTTCGGCATCGACGAGCGGAGTGTCGGCAGTTCATCGGCCGCCGACGGCGGTTCGACGGGCGTGTAGGGCAACGGATTTGCCAGGTCGGCAACCGCCTGCTGCACACCTTCGATGGCAGCGTCGTAGGCGGCGTCGAGCTGCTCGTCGTCGAGCCCGAGCGTCGGCACGCTCTCGATCAGGTACACGCGCTGGCGCCAGTGGTCGAACGCAGCCAGCGAGCCGATCACCGACATCACGGCGTCGGGATAGCCGCGGTCGTCCGTCGGTGTGTCGGGGAGGTGCTCGACCTCGCGGATCACGTCGTAGCCGAGGAACCCCACGATGCCGCCGTGCAATGGGGGAAGATCGTCGAACTGCGGACTGGTGTAGGCGTCGAGGAGGACCTCGAGCGCGGCGAGCATTCCCTGGTCGGTCGGAATGCCCTCGGGCAGTGCTCCGTCGAGTTCGACCACCCCGTCGCGCAACACGAGCATCGCCGACGGGTTGCGACCGACGAACGAGAACCGCGCCCACCGTTCGGCACCCTCGACCGATTCGAGCAGGAACCCGGGGGCATCTCCGACGAGCTTGACGTAGGCGGCGACGGGCGTCTCGAGGTCGGCGAGCAGCTCGGTCCACACCGGCACCACGGTGTGTTCGGCAGCGTACGCGCGGAACTCCTGGCGAGAGGGCTGGAACCTCATCGCCCGGTCACGACTCGGCGCCGAACGAACGGAAGAAGCACGTTCGAGCTCCGGTGTGACACGCGCCGGCGCCTTCCTGCTCGACCTTGAACAGCAGCGCATCGGCATCGCAGTCGTAGTACGCCTCGCGCACGAACTGGCGGTCGCCACTGGTGTCGCCCTTGCGCCACAGCTCCTGGCGGCTACGCGACCAGTAGACCATGCGCCCGTCCGCGAGCGTCATGCGCAACGATTCGGCACTCATCCACGCAAGCATCAGCACGTCACCGTTGTCGACGTCCTGGGCGATCGCCGCCACCAGACCGTGTTCGTCGTACTTGATCCCGGCGAGCTGCTCGTCGGTGGGGATGATCGTGGTCCCTTCGGGCATCGGGCCAGCCTACGGCGCTGCCGCAACGGGCTCCCCAGACGTTCGAGCACGTGACGGCATTGGTGCGGCCACCTTCACTACCTTGTGAGCCGTGCGGGTACTGCGGATCGCGTCGATCGTCGGAGCGTCGTTGATCGCGGGTGCCTGCACGCAGGTGATCGCGTCCGGCGCCGAGACCGCAACGAGCGACGGCGAGGCCGAAGACCTTGCCACGACCGTGGCCGCCCCGTCTGCGACGACGCCGCTGACCTCCGATGACACGACCACCTCGACCCCATCGACCCCATCGACGACATCGACGAGCACGACGACAGCGACGACGACCACGACCGAGACGACGACCACGACCGAACCGCCCGTCGAGCTGTACGACCCCGCATGCGTGGTCGAGGTGCAGCCGGGCGATTCGCTCGGCGCGATCGTGGCGACTCGCGCCGACGAAATCGTCACCATCGCATCCGTGCGAGCGGAGAACGGACTCCCCGACGAGTTGATCGTCCCCGATCAGTTGCTCGACGTCTGCATCGACAACGGGCTCGACGACATCAGCGGCGAGCAACGGCTCGAACGCAACGCCGCCGTCGTCGAAGCGGAGACCCTCGTCGCCGTCACCGCGCAGCAGGCCAAACTCAACGAATTGCTCGTGCCCTACGGTTTCCCGGAGATGCCCGTCGACGGCATCTCCGGGCCGGTGACGCGACGCGGGCTGTGCGCAGCGCGGCTTGCGCTCGGGTTCCCGGTCAACCGTTCCGACATGGAGCCGGGCAGTGTCGAGGAGCAGTTCCTGCTGGCGACGACGACGCTCCCGATGCCCCCTGGCGTCGCCACCGACGGTCGGTGGATCTTCATCGACCTCACCTGCCAGGTGCTGCTCACCGGAGAGGGAGTCGACCGCCTCGTCCACGTCTTCCCGACCTCGACGGGTGAAACGGA
>JBGTIA010000082.1:0-5605 GCA_041745835.1 Ilumatobacteraceae bacterium
CGTCGTGACGCCGAGCGGCGGGCCCGAGAGCTGGCTGACCAACTCCAGGAGGAACGTCGTCACGGTGTCGCTGCTGAGGACTCATTGGGCCGAGCGTGACACGGCGACGCTGCCACGGCCAGCAGGAGGCCAACGACGAGGGCGAGACGGTTCACGCGTGGCAGATTATCCGTGCCGTGGTGGCTGCCGACGTCGCCGGTGCGGTCGAAGGCTGAGGTCTATTCGGCGTCGAACATGTCGAGCAGTTCTGCTGCCCGCGGCGCGTCGACCGGATCGAATCGGGGGTTGGTCTCGAGCGCGGCGCTCAGGAAGGCGGCCGCACGGGCTTCGTCTCCCACTTCGGCTGCGATCGCTCCGGCATGGAAGTACAGCTCGGCATCGATCGTTCCGAGCACGAGCGCCGATCGCATCGCGTCGTCGGCTTCTTCGGCCCGATCGTTGGCCAACAAAGCCCATGCGAGCGTGTCGTAGGCGTAGATGTCTTGACGGGTCTCGAGATCTTGTTCGGCGAGTTCCAGCGCCAAGGCGGGTTCGACGTCCACGAAGAAGCCGGCGAGGTGTCGTCTTTCGGCTGGGAAGGTTCCCATCGTCTCGCGTCCGAGCGTGCGTCCCTGTTGGAGTTGTTCGTCGGCGCCTTGCTGGTCACCGTCGAGTTGCAGGAGTACTGCCAGTTGTCCGTGGAGGTCAGCGGCGCCGCCATCGGCGAGCAGGGAGCGGTAGATGTCTTTGGCCTCGTCGGATCGGCCTTGCGCGGTTCGTACGGTGGCCATGAGCTCGGTGGCGCCGGGATGGCCCGGGTCGATCGACAACGCCCGGTCGAGGGCGTCCGCTGCGGCGTCGATGTCGCCGATGCCCCACAGGACCGAACCGAGCTGGAACCAGTAGAAGGCGGCGCCGTTCGGTCGCAGCGGGATCTCCTGGGCCAGCTCGAGTGCGAGCACTGCGTGCTCGATGGCGGTCGCCGGGTCGCCGGTCAGCTGGGCGAGTCGGGAGAGCCTGCTCGCGCTGGCGGCGGATGGAGACTGGGCGTGGAGTGCCTTGAAGTCCGAGGTTGCCCGGTCGATGTCGCCGAGCTCGAAGGATGCATCGGCGCGGATCGCGAGCGCTCGGTTGTCGGTCGGGTCTTGGTCGAGAACCCGGTTGGCCCGGTCCGCGGCCGAGGAGAAGTCGTGGCGGGCCGCTTCGGTCTGCGCCTTGACGAGTTGCGCATCGATGCTTTCGGGCGCCACCGCCAGCGCCTCGTCGATGATCGCCTCGGCCTCGGCGTAGACGGCCAGGTCTGCTGTCGCTCGGGCCAGCTCGAGCAGGGTCGATGCCAGCGTCGTGGCGGTGAAGGGATCATCGGGCTGAGCGGCCACCCGGCTGCGGAACTGTTGGGCGACCTCGGACAACGGGGCCCGGCTGTCATCGATCTGAAGGGTGATGTCGAGGGCGTTCACGTCGAACGGCGGCAGCGTCGGCACGTCGGCCGGGCGCTCGACCGTTGTCGTCTCCGGTGACGAAGACGGCGGAGACGCGTCGTCGGCGTCTGGATTCGTCGCCGGTTCATCGTCGAGCCACGTCAGACCGACCAGGGCCAACACGGCGAGAACGACCACGCCGACGAGAGAGATGAGAACGGTGCGGAGGTTCATGAAGCAAGCAGTCGAAAGTTGAAGGTCAGGAGGGGCCGTGGGGGAGGGACCGAACCGGTGCCCGGCGAGGCGACGCCGGGCACCGATTCATCTGGTCTCCTGCGGCTCCTCTACGGAACGATCGGGCGAGGACCGAGCGCCCGTGTGAGGAACCCGGCTTCATGGCTCCTCGTGACCGGATCGTTCGGCGAGTACGTCGTGGGCGACGTACCCGTCGTGATACCCGATGCGAAGAGCCGGTTGATGTCGTCGGTGAAGGTGATCCCGGCGATATCGGTGAACGGGCTCGCACCCGCCGCCGGCAGCTGCAACGCACGGTTGATGAACGCCGCCATCTGGCCGCGGGTCATCGGCTCGTTCGGGGAGAACGTCGTGGGCGACGTTCCCCTCGTGATTCCGGCGGCGTAGAGCCGGTTGATGTCGTCGGTGAAGGTGATCCCGGCGATATCGGTGAACGGGCTCGGACCCGCGGGCGGGAGCTGCAGCGACCGGTTGATGAACGCTGCCATCTGCCCGCGGGTGACGGGCTCGTCCGGGCTGTACGTGGTCGGCGACGTTCCGGTGGTGATGGCGGCCGCCTTGAGGAGGTTGATCTCCGCCTCGAACCGGTCGCCGGTGTCGTCACCGAAGGCATCGACGATCTTCACGACCGTCAGCTGCGCGGCCGGCTCGGTCCAACGATGATCGGTGAGCAGATCACCGATCGTGCCATCGACGCCGGGGTGAGCGGTGATGACCCCGGCCGGGTCGGTGTCGACCGTCGCCGAATCGTTGTTGCCGTTGGGATCACCCGGCAAAGCGACCGGACCGAGACCCGAGCACGGATCGACCAGATCGCCGGACCGTTCGGTGTTCTCCTCGCTGCCCGCGTCATAGCCACGGAGATCGAACGTCTCCGAAACCGCCGGCAACGTTGCACGATCCAGGCCGATGAAGCCGTCGTTGGTGCAGATCAACATGCCGAACAGCGACAACACGTCACCGGGTCGGGCATCGATGGTGTAGACCGCACGATCGACGACGCCCATCTTGCGGCTGTCACTCGGGGTGAGCGGACGACCGAGATTCACCACATCGGTGATCACCGCAGGCGACAACTCTCGTTCGGCTTCGAGCGCGTCGACCAGCGGCACCGGGTTGCCGTTGCGGGCGATCGCGTTGATCTCCGCGCTGGCCTCGGCGCCGACCGACGCAACCGTCACCGCGGTCGGAAGTCCGGCGTTGTGGGTCACCGCGACCGGCGGCGAGAACGGCTGAGCCGGAGTGAGGTTCTCCAGGACCAACGCGTACGTCGTCACGTCGGGCGCAGGCCCTGCCCCGTGGGGCGCAGCCAGGTACGGGAACGAGTTCCGGAAAGGCTTGTCGTTGCTGTCGACACAGTCGGTGCTGAGAAGCCCGCCCACGTCGGGACCGCCCACCGCACTGGCGTCACCGGTGACGACCGGCAGCGAGATGTCGATGACGTCATCGGCCAAGCGTCGACCGTTCAACGGAATGGTGGGTCCGCCGTATCCATCCGACGAGGAGGTGTCGATCGTCAAGATGTCGGGCAGGAACGCCGCCGCCAACGCATCGGCCTGAGCCGGGCTGTACGGCGTGGCATCACCACCGAACGCACTGAGCGCCTCGAGCGAGTCCGACGCCGCGCCCTGGAAGTTCGCCAAGTCGTCGGCCGGATCAGCCATGTTGTAGGCGTCCTCGGCACCGTCGGGAACGAGCACCGTCGCGATCGCGGGGCGGCCCATCCGATCGGTGACCGGTGCCGCGTTGTTGGTCGTGTCCGTGACGGCCCACACACCGATGCTCGGGTCGCCGTTGGTGATGGCGGACGACTCGACCTCGATGACGATCGCGCTCACGTTGAAACCGGCGAAGAAGTCGGGTCGCGTGGTCGTACCGGGAACGAGTTCGCACAAGTTTGCGGTTCCCATGCCCTTCACCGTGCCCTGGAAGCCGGCGAAGTCGAAGAAGAACGGATCGTCATAGAGACCCGCCACCGCGGTTCCGGCGCCGCCCTGCAACCCGAACTGGGTGCCAGTCGTGCCGCCGCCTTGCACCGCGCCCGACACGGCGATGGATTGCGCACCGCTTGCGTTGGGCACACCGAAGGCGATGTCGATCGATTCGTCGGCGACCGCGTCGCCGTCCTGATCGATCTCGAAACCGTAGGAGCCGTTCGGATCGAAGGTGGTGGGGCTGAGAGCTCCGGCCGCCGGATTCACGGTCATGACGAGCACCGTGTTGTCTGGATCCGACGGCGACTGGAACGCGTACAAGTCGTTGATGTCGGTTCGTCCGTCCTGTTGCACCAGCGGCGCTTCGAGGTGGTCAGCAGCGTGACTCGGCACGCTCGCTACCACGCTCGCGGCGAGCGCCAGCACTGGGATCAGTACTGCCAGTTTCCGTAGCATTGTTCCTCCTGTGTTGATTCGGCGGCCCGATCGGGCCGACCGACACTGCGGGAAGGTCACCCACCTCGCCCTGAGCGGTTCGGAACGAACCAACACACGGATTGGAAAATCACACACCGTTCCCCGAAACCGACGGTGAAGAAGTGACGCCAGAGCGAACCTAACATGCGTACCGATCCCAGCGTCCGCGACGACGATGTCGTTTCAACATCCGCAGACAACGCCGGGGGGTCGCCGTGCCTGCGCGGCCCACAGCCGCAGCAGTCGACACGTCAACACGACAGCAGGAACGCGAGTCCACCTGGGTCAAGGGGCGCCCCATCCTGAAATCAGGACAGAGAAGAGATGAATAGGTTCTCAGCGGGATGGTTCTGGCTTGTCGTCAAGCGCTCGAGCCCATCGTGACCTTCGCTCCACCCTCGGCTTTCGACCGGTACACCGCAGCGTCCGCGTTCGCGATCAGGAGCTCCAATGGGCTTCGACCGTCGCTGCACGCGACGCCGACGGACGCAGTGACCGGACGCGGCGTCGCTCGTGCCAGTCGATGCGCAACGATACGCGCCCGATCGACGTCGCAGTCGTCGAGCACCACCACGAACTCGTCGCCGCCCACTCGAGCCAGCAAATCGGATGGACGCAACATGCTGCGCCAACACGCGGTCGCGTCCACGAGCAGGCTGTCGCCCGCTGCATGGCCGAACTGATCGTTGACCGTCTTGAAGCCGTCCAGGTCCAGCACCACCACAGCGACCGGCCGCTTCTGTCGCTGCGACTCCAGTTTCTCGACGTGTTCCTGGAGCGAACGGCGATTCGCGACCCCCGTCAATGCGTCGCATGCGGCCAGAGTCTTGATCCGCCGCGCGAGAACGGCCACCGCGGTGGTAGCGGCGACGGTTGACACGACGGTTGTCAGCCCGATCGTGAACGCCTCCGCAGATTCGCAGACCAATGCCAAGGAGATCGCTCCCGTGACTGCTGCCAGACCCAGATAGGCGACGATCTGACGGCCAGAGAACTCGAGCGCGAGGTAGACCCCGATCCATACGTAGAGGCTGGCGTAGAGCGCGGTGGCCACGCCCCCGCCACCAACTGACAGAGCGATCGCGACGTCGACGATTCCGAGCACCAGCACCGCAGAGCGAACTCGTTCACCAACGTGGTGCCGGGAAAGGAGAAGGATTCCGGCGGTCGTTGAAGCGCTGACGAAGTTGAAAACCACCCCGCCGATCCACACCTCGGGCCATGGACGAAAAGCCAAGGTGGGGACGCAGAAGACCGCCCCTGCCGCGAAGAGAAGAGCCATGGTGACTGTCGCCTCGATTGGCAGCACCCTCATCCTCACACCGTTCCATCGACAGCACAGCCCCGATCTTGATCCATCCCACTCCCACCGGAATCCGACGCGCCCCTCCGGTGAGGACCGCAATCGGTCGATCTGATGGCGAACCGAGCTTGGCCGACCAGTGCGGCGCAATCTGGTACCGCACAAGGGGGAGTCGCTGATTCGATCCAACGCATGTCTGACGTCCGACGTGTCTCGATGGATCGGGATGAGGCCGA
>JBGTIA010000083.1:0-1724 GCA_041745835.1 Ilumatobacteraceae bacterium
AGCGCTGTTGCAAGAACAGCAGCAGTGAGTCGTTGCCCGAAGACCGAGTCACCTGTTCGCCGCCACTTCCACGCAGCGACGGAGATCAGACCGGCGGTTCCGAGGACGGACGCCACCGGCCACGGCAGCTTCACCGACATGGCGATGACGAAGGCAGTGGCGAGCGCTGCTGCAGCGATGGCGAAGGTCTGGTTTGCCATCTTCCCGAGCGACGCCGGCACTACGCCGTGGTCGCGAAGCTCACGGTCGTCGCGCATGGTGATGTAGTCGTCGAGCGCGTCGACGGCGCTGACGCGTTGTGCATCGTCGAAGCGTGGAGCAGCATTGCGGAGTCGCTCGCCGAGATCCTTGCCGGGAACGAACACGACTCCGTGCAGTTGTGTGGCCTCGCCGACGTTGGGGCCCCACATCGCAACGACACATCGCACATCGTCCACGTTCTGACGCGCCCGGCCGGCCACATCCCGTCGCTGGCGCACAACGTCACGTGCCATGAGGTCGAGGTCGACTCGCTCCCAGCTCGACCGAAACTTCGTCTCGATCGCGATCACACCGGGCGGCCCGACCGCAACATGGTCGATGTCACGGTGAACGAGCATCACGTGGTGGATGACATTCCACGACGCTTTGTCCAACCGGTGCAGCTCGTCCGCAGTCCACTGCTCGGCCATGATCCCGAGCCGTCTCGACGTCATCCCGGTCGCGTCCAGACCGAGCTGGTGAATCTGACACAGCGCGATCGCTGCGAGTGCAGCGATCACGTACGGCGCAATGACATCGGGCAAGATCCAATGCAAGAACACCAAGCCCACTCCGAGCACCGCTGCGGGTGCGAGCAATTTGGGCCACAGGCGCGCATACAGCTCGCGCTGCGATCGTCGGATCTCACGCTTCGAATGCGCACCGATCCGATCCGCCGAAGTGTGTCTGCGGCGCCGTCGAACATCGCTGAGACGACTCGCGGCTCTACTTGGTTCGTTCGATGCGGTCGTATGAGCCACACCCGTTCATCGACAACTCTGGTCTCCAACGTGAGCACCCATCGTCGACGCTCATGTTGCTCACCACGATCATCACCAGTTGCCGAAACCACCACTGTGTGTCGAACTCTGGACTGCTTTGACGATCCAAGACGTGTAGTTATCGACTTCGGGACAGGTATGCCGATTGGGACACCTTTAATTGCGGCTCATCAGTCGGCGTCCATCCTGTCCAGCTCAGTCCTGCCAGTGGATAGTTCACACCCTGGCACTAGAAGTTGCTCGGGATCCGTAGACGCGTCACCGCCAGAAGCGGATGGTGCGCAAATGGTCGCATCAGTCGGACGAATCACCGCCGGAGACGGATACCGCTACCTCGCTGACGAGGTCGCCACGTCCCGCCACGACTACTACGCCGGGCGAGGCGAAGCACCGGGCATCTGGGCTGGCTCAGGGCGCCACGAGTTCGACCTTCGGGGCAACGTTCGCACGTCCGACATGGACGCTCTCTACGGTCGACTGGTCGACCCTCGAACGACAGGCCGCGGCAAGACAGAGGTCCCGATCGGTCGACGCGTGTCGTCGAGAGTGATGCACGCCGGTACGCCGAGGGAGCACGTGGCGACTCCGGTCGCGGCGCTCGACGTGACGTTCTCGCCGTCGAAGTCGGTGTCATCGCTGTGGGCAGCGTGCACATCCGAGCGCGTTCGCAACGCCGTCGTCGCCGCACACGATGCCGCCGTC
>JBGTIA010000084.1:0-2190 GCA_041745835.1 Ilumatobacteraceae bacterium
ACGGACCCGAGCTCTACGCCGGCATCGTCCCGGCCCGCTGACGGCCGGGCCCGCTGACGACCGCCCGTGTATCGGCCCGGTGGTCGGGCCGTGTGGTCGGCGACACCAGGCTTGGCGCGTTGCTTGGATAGTGTCTCGATCCATGGACGACACGGCGCTGGCCACCGAGATCGACGACACGACTGCGACTGCGACTGCGACTGCGACTGCGACTGCGACTGCGACTGCGACTGCGACTGGGTCCGCCACGACAGCGGATGAACTGCTCGACGACGAACTGCTCGTCGAGGAGATCTCGATCGACGGGATGTGCGGCGTCTACTGACGTCGACGCCGGTGTCGCTGCTCCACCTCCATCTCGAACTGAATCCGCAGGTCGCGCTGCGACCCGAGCCGTTCGGTGCCCTCGCCTATCACTACGGCAACCGCAAGCTGATCTTCCTCAAACACCCCGACGTGGTCCGCGTCGTGCGAGCGCTCGACGGCCAGTCGTCGTTGGCCGACACGCTGCGCCTGTGCGAGATCGCCGAGCACCGTTGGCCGTCGTTCGAGGCGGCCCTCACCTCTCTCACCGAATCGGAGATGCTCCATGAGCGCGAGCCCGTCACGACTGGTTGACCAACTCAAGGGCGGCCTCGACGCTCCGATCTGCCTGACGTGGGAGCTCACCTACGCCTGCAACCTCGAGTGCGTGCACTGCCTGTCGTCGTCCGGCCGACGCGACCCTCGCGAGCTGACCACCGCCGAGGCGAAGGCGGTCCTCGACGAACTCCACGACCTGCAGGTGTTCTACATCAACATCGGCGGCGGCGAGCCCATGATCCGCCGCGACTTCTTCGAGTTGCTCGAGTACTCGATCGGCCACGGCATCGGCGTCAAGTTCTCGACCAACGGAGCGTTCATCGACGCCGAGAAGGCCCGGCGCCTGGCGGCGATGGACTACCTCGACATCCAGATCAGCCTCGACGGCACCGATGCCATCACGAACGACGCGGTGCGGGGCGAGGGCTCGTACGACGTCGCCATCCGAGCGATGGAGCAACTGCGCGATGCCGGGTTCGGCGAGTTCAAGATCTCCGTCGTGGTGACCCGACACAACGTCGACCAGCTCGACGAGTTCAAGGCGCTCGCCGACTCGTTCGGCGCCCAATTGCGCATCACGCGCCTGCGACCCTCCGGACGTGGCGCCGACTCGTGGCACGACCTGCATCCGACCCAGGCCCAGCAGCGTCAGATCTACGAGTGGCTGCTCGCGCACGGCGACAACGTGCTCACGGGCGACTCGTTCTTCCACCTCAATGCGCTCGGTCAGGAGAACGGGACGGGGCCGTTGCCCGGTCTCAACATGTGCGGTGCCGGACGTGTCGTGTGCCTCATCGACCCGATCGGCGACGTGTACGCCTGCCCGTTCGTCATCCACGACGAGTTCAAGGCCGGTTCGGTGCGCGATCCCGGCGGCTTCTCGCACGTGTGGAAGCGCAGTGCGTTGTTCGCGGAGCTGCGCGAACCGCAGTCGGCCGGGGCGTGCGTGTCGTGCGGCAGTTACGACGCCTGCCAAGGCGGCTGCATGGCGGCGAAGTTCTTCGTGGGCATCCCGCTCGACGGCCCCGACCCCGAGTGCGTCGCCGGCCATGGCGAAGCGGCGATGCTCGCCGCGTCTGGCGCCGATCGGCCCCGCCCGATGATGGACCACTCCAAGCCGGTTCGAGTCGGGTCGCCCGAGCGAGTGCCGGTCACCCTCGGTCGCCGGTGACAACGCGCTCCGCGCGTCTGTGTCAGCGACAATCGCCGAACTCGACGTTGTCGCTCATACAGGCAGACGGTCGGGTCGCAACGAACAGGATCCGGTTGAACGGGAAGAAGCACGGTTCCACGTCACCCATCTCCTCGAGCAACGCCGCTTCGTAGTCGCGCAGGAATGCGTCGTACGCGTCGGCGGACATCACGGCCTGGAACCGCGTCAACATGGTGCCCTTGACCCACTCGACCGCATGGCGAGTCGACGGAAGGACGTGCGGATACACGTGCAGGTCGACATCGATGTCGACACACCCCAACTCGTAGAGGATGCGCGCGTACTCGTCGGGGGCGAGCACATTGGCCGCCACGGGGTCGGGTGGCGGCCCGCCCGTGCCGAAGGAGGCAACGTGGGGCTCACCAGCTGCGACTCGGGCCGCGACCACGTGGGTC
>JBGTIA010000085.1:0-1962 GCA_041745835.1 Ilumatobacteraceae bacterium
CAGGTGCATCGCCACGCCGGTCGAGGTCTCGTTGTGGGTGAACGCGTACAGGTCGACGCCACCCTCGGCGACGGCGTCGGGATGGCTGCCGGGGTCCGAGCGGATCACGGTGGGTTCGCCGAGATGAGGCGCCGCTGCTGCGGCCTCGGCGAACTTCGACGAGAACTCGCCGAACACCAGGTGCTGGCTGCGCTCGTCGATCAATCCGAACGTGGCGACGTCCCAGAACACCGTGGAGCCGCCGTTGCCGAGCACGACCTCCCAGCCGTCCGGGAGCGAGAACAGGTCAGCCAGTCCCGTGCGCACCGAACCGACCAGATTCTTCACGGCCGGCTGGCGGTGCGACGTTCCGAGCAACGTGCGGCCGGCGGCGACCAGTGCGTCGAGCTGTTCGGGCCGGACCTTCGAGGGGCCGCACCCGAAGCGACCGTCGGCGGGAAGCAGGTCGGCAGGGATCACGATGGTTGCGGGGTCGTCGCTCACGATCACAGCATGGCGTCTGCGCAGCGCGATCCCACGACGGTTCACCGAACGGGTCGGGAGCATTCCCCGTTGGGATGAGCGACCGGCTGTGGCAGGCTGGCGGCGATGAACCGAACCTCCCGACGACTCGCTGCGATCGCCCCCTCCGCCACTCTCGCCGTCGACGCCAAGGCCAAGGCCCTGCAGGCCGCGGGCGAGAACGTCATCGGCTTCGGTGCCGGTGAACCCGACTTCCCGACGCCGGCCCACATCGTCGAGGCGGCGGTCGAGGCATGCCGCGATCCGAAGAACCACCGGTACACGCCGGCCGGTGGCCTTCTGGAGCTGAAGGATGCCATTGCTGCGAAGACGCTGCGCGACTCGGGCTACTCGTGTTCGGCGTCGCAGGTGCTCGTCACCAACGGCGGCAAGCACGCCGTGTACACGGCGTTCGCCGCGCTGTGCGACCCTGGCGACGAGGTCATCTGTCCTGCGCCGTTCTGGACCACGTATCCCGAGGCGATCACGCTCGCCGGCGGTGTCCCGGTGATCATCGACACCGACGCCGAGAGCGGATTCCAGGTGACGATCGACCAGCTCGACGCCGCGTACACGAACCGAACCAAGGTGCTGCTGTTCGTGAGCCCCGACAACCCGTCGGGCGCGGTGTATCCGCCGGCGATGGTGCAGGCCATCGGCGAGTGGGCCGTCGAGAAGGGTGTGTGGGTCATCACCGACGAAATCTACGAGCACCTGACCTACGGCAACCACGAGTTCTCGTCGATGCCGACGCTCGTTCCCGATCTCGCCGAGCAGTGCATCATCGTCAACGGCGTCGCCAAGACCTATGCGATGACCGGCTGGCGCGTCGGCTGGATGATCGGCCCCGATGACGTCGTGAAGGCCTCGTCGAACTTCCAGAGTCATGCCACGTCGAACGTCGCCAACGTCTCGCAACGCGCTGCGCTCGCCGCGGTGTCGGGTTCGCTCGACGACGTCGTGATGATGCGCACCGCATTCATTCGTCGGGCGCAGACGATGCACTCGATGTTGAACGCGATCGACGGGGTGTCGTGCCTGGAGCCGCAGGGTGCGTTCTACGCGTATCCCGATCTCACCGGTCTGCTGCATCGGCCGATCGACGGTGTCACGGCGACGAACACGCTGGAACTCGCCGATCTCGTGCTCGACAAGGCGAAGGTTGCGTTCGTACCGGGTGAGGCGTTCGGCCTCGGCGGCTACGGCCGGTTCTCGTTCGCCCTCGGCGACGACGATCTGGCCGAGGGCATCTCCCGCCTGGCCACCCTCGTCGCCCGCTGAAGTCGCGCAGCCTCACGACGCACCCCGGGGGGAGCGAGCGATGAGCGAAGCGACCACATGCCGTCCGTTCGCTCATCGCTCGTTCCGATCGCAGTGGACTGATGAGCGAAGTGACCGCATTCGGTCCGTTCGCTCATCGCGTGGTGTGGTCGATCGCGGTCAGTGGGTCGGTTCGACGGC
>JBGTIA010000086.1:0-3395 GCA_041745835.1 Ilumatobacteraceae bacterium
ACATGAACGCCGAGTCGATCCGCGTCGACGGCGGCATCCGCATGCCCCCGAAGTGACCTGAGCCGGTCCGGCTCGGATCGAGCGGACAACGGGCGGCAGCGCCGCGACCGCCAGGGAGACGCTGCTCGCTCGGCGCCGACCGCGCTTGCTGTCCACCAGGAGGCTCCGACGCGCCGACAATTGTTACGTCGTGTAGTCGGCGTTGAATCTCACGTACTCGTCGCTGAGATCGCAACCCCACACCGTTGCATCGGCGTCGCCGGCGCCCAGCGACACGTGGATGCGGACGTCGGTGCCGCGCATGTACGACGACAGACCGGCGAGGGCGTCGTCGTCGAGCAGGCGGGGATACACCTCGGTGTCACCGAACCGGATCACGACGGCGGCCTGGTCGATGTCGGTGTCGTCGCTGCACTTGCCGATCGCCATCGCCACCCGTCCCCAGTTCGGGTCACCGCCGTGCACCGCCGTCTTCACCAGCGGCGAGTTGACGATGGCCTTCGCCACCCGTTTCGCCTGGGCTCGGTCGCGGGCGGTGTCGACGTGCACCTCGATCAGCGAGTGGGCGCCCTCGCCGTCGCGGGCGATCTGTTTCGTGAGATCCAGCGCGACGTCGTACAGCGCCGTCTCGAATGCGTCGAGCTCGACCGGCCCGGCCACCCCGGACGCCATGATCACCGACGAGTCGCTCGTCGAGGTGTCGGTGTCGACGCTCACACAGTTGAACGTCCGGTCGACCACCCGCCGGAACGTTGCGTCGAGGTCGGCGGTCGAGAGTTGGGCGTCGGTGAACAGCAACGAGATGTGCGTCGCCATGTCGGGCTCGATCATCCCGACACCCTTGGCCATGCCGACGATGCGCGCCGTGCTGCCGCCCACGACCGCTTCGGCGAGCTTGGGCACGGTGTCGGTCGTCATCATCCCGCGTGCCGGACCCACGGCGTCGTCGGACGTGAGTTCGTCGGGAAGCGCGTCGATCCCGGCTCGGACCCGGTCGATGGGATAGCGCCTGCCGATGACGCCCGTCGAGGTGATCACGACGTCGGTCGGTTCGCATCCGAGCCGACCGGCGACGCGCTGAGCGACCTCGATCGCGTCCGCGTGGCCAGCGGGCCCGGTGGCGACATTGGCATTCTTCGAGATCACGACGACGGCCTTCGCCTGTCCGTCGGCGATCTGTGCCCGGCTGAGGGTCACGCTCGGTCCGGCGAACCGGCTCTTGGTGAACACCGCGGCGACCGGCACAGCGTGCTCGGCGGCGATCACCACGAAGTCGTCGGTGTCGTCCTTCACGCCGATGTTGGCGACGTGGCTGTGGAAGCCCAGCGGCAGTCGGGTCACTGCGAGAGTCCGGCCCGGATCGCCTCGAAGATCGATGCGAGCGCATCGACCTGATCGTCGTCGAGGTGATCGAAGACGTGTCGACGCACACTCGCGACGTGGTCGGGCGCAGCCGCTTCGAGCGCCGCGAAGCCGCTCGGGGTGAGGCTGGCGAGCATGACGCGTCGGTCGTCGGTCGCCGGCTCTCGCGTGACGAGACCGGCCTTGACCAGTCCGTCCAGGCGCCGGGTCAGGCCGCTGGGCGACAGTTGGAGGCGGTCGGCGAGGTCGCACATGCGCATCGACCGCTCGGGCGCCTCGGAGAGGTAGACGAACACCTGGTAGTCGCCAAGTGTCAGATCGTGAGCGCTGAGATCCCGTTCGATCGCCGAGCTCAGATCGCCGAAGGTCTCGATGTACGTCCGCCACGCGGTCATCTCGCGCTCGTTCAGCCAGTTCGTCGCCATCCCTTCAATCTATCCATCCCTCGCAATTGTTGCGATGGTCAAAGGTCCCGACTGGCACCGAAATCTGCGCAGAACGTCCCGCTCACAGCGACGTTCGCTGCAGATTTCGGGTTGCGGGGGAGTGGGCGGTCGAGTCAGGCGTCGGTGGGTTGGAAGTGGGCGACGAGGCGATCGAGGGTGGCCTCGATGGCCTTCGCGTTGCGCTTGGGGGTGCCGGTCAGCTTCAGCGCAGTGGCGCTTCGGGCCGGGCGGAAGTCGAACTCCTCGGTCACCTCGGTGCCGCCTTCGACGGGACGCAACCGGTAGCGCCAGACGTGCTTGCCCATGTGCTGCCAGGCGATCAGCGACGGCTCGTCGAACTCGACGACCTCGTTGGTGATCTTGTACGGGAGGCCGAGCTTCATCGACATCGAGAACTTCGATCCGAGGGTCAGACGCTGCGGGGCGTCAGGGGCGCTGGACCGTACCGATCCCGACCCGTCGATGGCTGCGTGCTGTGACGGGTCGGCGAGCAGGTCGAAGATCGCCTGCGGCTCTGCGGGCACGAAGCGGATCCCACGCACCACCTTGTCGTCGCTGGTGTCGCGAGTGGTGTCGTCGTTGGGTGTCCCGTCAGCCATGCGATTCAGTCTGGCCGATCTCGGCGGCGAGGGCCAAGGCGCACCGGCGGCCCGAGAACATCGCGCCCTGGATTGAGGCGGTGTCGCGGTGATCGCCGCACACGAACCGCCCGTCGTCGAGTCGCACTCGGCGCTTGGGGTGGAACGGCGGGCGCTGTCGTGGTTGGCCGTGAGCGATTCGATAGGTGGCCACGTGCTCCCACGCGTCGACCTGTGGGCCCCACCAGTCACGCAGTTGCCTGCGTGCATCGGCCTCGATCGTCGGGCCGTCGTGGCCGGGCAGTGCTGCGACCACGAGATGTCGCCCGGCCGGCGCGTAGCTCGGCGCCACGTTGCTCATCACGGCCACGTTGAGCACCGGACCGCGGCCCGTGCCGTCGAGCACGACGTACTTGGAGTCGACGGGCGCAACCGGTGCCGCGAAGTAGACGGCGCCGACGGACTTCGACTCGACCGGCGGGAGGTCGAGGAGCATGGCCGCAGCAGGGCCTTCGGTTGCCACGACCACAGCGGCGGCTGCGATCGTGTTGCCGCCGACGGTGATCCACGTCGATGACGTCGCCGTCACCGGCGCGTCGAGGTGGATCGTCCCGGCGGGCAGGCGGTCGGCGAGTTGCTGTGGGATCGCCTGCATGCCTGCTGCCGGCACTGCCGAATCGCCGTCGGAGAGCATGCGGAAGATCACGTCGAACATCCGTCGGCTGTCGCCCAGCTCGGGATCGAGTTGGATGCCGCCGACGAGCGGGCGGAAGAAGCGTTCGATGATCGTGTCGGAGAATCCGGCGTCGGTGAGCGCCGACCGGGTCGAGATGTCGTCGCCCTGGAGCAGCCGGACGGGATGCACGCTGCGGATCCGGTGGCGCAGCCACGCGATTCGGGCCTTGTCGAACGGCGATCCGATCGGTGCAGCGACGGTCGACAGTGTCGTCGTCGGTCGGCGGAACGGGTCGCCGACCACCGAACCCTTCCCGTTGCGCCACACGAGTGC
>JBGTIA010000087.1:0-4219 GCA_041745835.1 Ilumatobacteraceae bacterium
GCGCCGACCACCGGAGCGCTCACCGACGCCACGCCGGGTTCCCGCTCGCCGATGCTCTCGATCCAGCCGGTGCGACTCGACTCACCCGACAACACCCGGCCGGCCGAACCCACGTCGAGCGGCAGCAGCGCTCCTTGCGGCACGATCCAGCGCAGACCGTGGGTCGATTCGAGCGACAGCACGCACCGGCGCTGCGCCCCCTCCCGCACGAACAACTGCACGCTCTCGCCGGTCTCGTCCCTGAGGGCGGTCAACACCGGACGGGCGAGATCGTCGAGCGGGAACCGCGCCGCGGCCGCGTGGCCGAGTGGAACGAGGCCGAGGCCGAGCTCGAACCGACCCTCGCCGTCACGACGCAACACGCCGTGATGTTCCAGCGCCGTTGCCAACCGGTGCGCCGTCGCTCGGGGCAGGCCGGTGGACTCGTGGAGATCGGCCAGACTGCGCGGCGCTTCGGCAACCGAGTGCACCACGAGCATCGCCTTGTCGAGGACGCCGACGCCCGATACCATGTCCATATCGCAAGAATTATATCCCACATGTTGGGATCAGGCAAGGAGCCAGACGAATGGGCAAGACATTGCCGGAGAAGGTGTGGGAGCGCCACCTGGTGCATTCCGCACCAGATGAACCCGATCTGCTCTACATCGACCTGCACCTCGTGCACGAAGTCACGAGCCCGCAGGCGTTCGACGGGCTGCGGCTGAACGGGCGCACCGTTCGCCGCCCCGATCTGACGATCGCGACCGAGGATCACAACGTCCCGACCGAGAACATCGACCAGCCGATCGCGGACCCGATCTCGGCCAAGCAGATCGACACCCTGCGCGCCAACACGGCGGAGTTCGGCATCACGAACTTCCCGATGGGCGATCCCAACCAGGGCATCGTCCACGTGATCGGTCCTGAACAGGGTCGCACACTGCCCGGAACGACGATCGTGTGCGGCGACTCGCACACCGCGACGCACGGCGCGTTCGGTGCGCTGGCGTTCGGGATCGGCACCAGCGAGGTCGAGCACGTGCTCGCCACCCAGACGCTCCCCCAGCAACGACCGAAGTGGATGTCGGTGACCGTCGAGGGTGAGCTGCAGCCGGGAGTGACCGCCAAGGACGTGATCCTCGCGATCCTCGGCGAGATCGGCACCGGCGGCGGCATCGGCCACGTCATCGAATACCGCGGCTCGGCCATCCGGGCACTGTCGATGGAGGGCCGCATGACGGTGTGCAACATGTCGATCGAAGCCGGGGCGAAGGCCGGGATGGTGGCGCCGGACGACACCACGTTCGAATACCTGAAGGGTCGCACGAATGCCCCGAGCGGCGACGCCTGGGACGCTGCCGTTGCGGACTGGTCGACGCTCCACTCCGACGACGACGTGGTGTGGGACTCCGAAGTGGTCCTCGACGCCGCCACGATCCGCCCGCACGTCACCTGGGGCACGAACCCCGGCCAGGTCGCTCCGATCGACTCGGTCGTGCCGTCGCCCGACGACTACGACAACCCCACCACCAGGGAGACCGTGGCCCGGGCGCTGGAGTACATGGGTCTCGAGCCGGGCACGCCGCTGCGCGACGTCGCTGTCGACACGGTGTTCATCGGATCGTGCACGAACAGTCGCATCGAGGACCTCCGCGCCGCGGCGGCGGTGATGGAGGGACGCACCGTCACCGTGCCGCGCGTGATGGTCGTCCCCGGAAGTCACGCCGTGAAGGCGCAGGCGATCGCCGAAGGCCTCGACCAGGTCTTCATCGCCGCAGGTGCCGACTGGCGCGAACCGGGCTGCTCGATGTGTCTCGCCATGAACCCCGACAAGCTCGCTCCGGGCGAGCGGGCGGCGAGCACCAGCAACCGCAACTTCGAGGGCCGCCAGGGTCGCGGCGGACGCACCCACCTCGTCTCCCCCGAGGTCGCCGCAGCCACTGCGGTCAAGGGCACGTTCTGTACACCTGCCGACCTGGAAGGAGTCGCATCATGAAGGCCGTGCAGGTCATCACCGGAACCGGCGTGCCGCTCAAACGATCCGACGTCGACACCGACCAGATCATTCCGGCCGACTGGCTCAAGCGGGTCGAACGCACCGGCTTCGAGAAGGGTCTGTTCTCCACGTGGCGCGACGACCGCGACTTCGTCCTGAACGACGAGCGCTATGCGCAGGCGAACATCCTCGTCGCCGGTCCGGCGTTCGGTGTCGGTTCGTCGCGCGAGCACGCCGTCTGGGCGATCCAGCAGTACGGCTTCGACGCAGTCATCGCGCCGAGCTTCTCCGACATCTTCCGCAACAACTGCACGAAGAACGGTCTCGTCCCCGTCGTCGTGCCCGAGGCGACGGTCGAGGCGATCTGGGCCGCGATCGAAGCGGACGCGGAGACCCAGATCGTGGTCGACATGGAACAGCTCAAGGTCGAGGTGCCGGCGGCGGGCATCAACGAGTCGTTCCCCATGGACCCGCAGACACAGCATCGCTTCCTCAACGGCCTCGACGACGTGGGCATCACCCTCACTCACGCCGGCGCCATCGACACCTACGAGTCGAACCGCCCCATCTGGCTGAGCTGAACCCACCTGGCGGTGCGGTTGGGATGGAGTTCCTGCGAGGCAGACTGCGCAGATGGTCGATCTCCACAGTCCGAGCCAATGGATCCGGGTCATCGCCCGCAACGCAAGGCGGCTCATGGTCCTGATCCTCGGGGTTGCCGTGCTCGTCGCCGGCGTCGCGATGCTGGCGTTGCCGGGGCCCGGTGTGCTCGTGATCATCCTCGGCCTCGTGCTGCTGGCGACCGAGTTCGCCTGGGCTGAGCGACTGCTCGACCGCACGACTGCGAGCGCGGCCGGCGCTGCCAGCAAGGTCACCGACAACAACGCCGGCCGCATCGGACTCGCGATGTCCGGCATGGCGATGATCGTCGGCGGCATCGTCGTGGCGGTCATGTTCGACGGCTTCCGGATCGTCGGCGTCTCGGTGGCGCTCGCCGGAGTGATCGGGCTCGTGACCCTGTTGCCACAGGTGCGTGCCTGGATCGACGCCAAGGCCGCCAACGGCACGCCCACGCAGGAGCAGCCCGCCGGCGGGCGGTGAGGGCGTACGCTCAGCCCATGCCCCTTGCAGGAGAGTACGAACCGAGCTCGTCCGACTGGGTCCGGGAGCAGGTCGAGACCTACGAGGCGACCGGCGGACGCGAAGCCAACACGCTGCGCGAGACCGGCATCCCGGTCGTCATCGTCACCAGCCTCGGCGCATCGACCGGCAAGCTCCGCAAGTTCGCGCTGATGCGCGTCGAGCACGAGGGCAGCTACGCACTGGTCGCCTCGATGGGAGGCGCACCCGACAACCCGGCGTGGTACCACAACCTCATCGCCGAGCCGCTCGTGATGATCCAGGACGGACCCGAACCCCACGACTTCACCACGCACGTCGCCGAGGGAAGCGAACGCGACGTGTGGTGGGAACGATCGGTCGCCGTGTTCCCGCCGTACTCCGAGTACGCCGAACGAACCGAACGCATCATCCCGGTGTTCATCGCCACTGCGGTCTGACGCCTCGTCGAGCGGCGAGGTCGCAGGTGAGGCGAGTCGGCGAGGCAGTACGGTGCGCCCGGTGCACCTCCGAGTCGTCCTCGCCGTTGTCGTCACCGCATCAGCAACGATTGCCGGGTGCGGGAGTGACGACGAGGCGACCCGTTCCCCGGACGTTCCGGCATCGGTCACGGCTAGCGAAACCCCCGACGGTCAGGTCGACGCCATCAGCGGCGAAGAGATCTGCGAACGACTGACCGTCGCCTCGGTGGCCGCCGACACTGGACTCGACGTCGTCCGTGCGACACCTGCGGACGACGCGACGCCTCAGTGCGCCTACGAGTACACCACCGACACGGGCGGTGTCTCCAACCTCACCGTCGCCTCGATGCGCAGCGAGGACGTGGACGGCCTCGCGGGGAGTGCCGCCTTCGACTTCGTCGTGCAGATCAACGAGTCGATCGCCGGCGACGGAGCCGAGACGCAGGAGGTGTCGGCGGGCGACAACGCGATCCGGTTGTCCGGCACCTCGTTGCATCTCGGCGTGGTACAGCTCGGTGATCGGGTTCTGACGCTGATCATCCCGATCGACGACGTCAACTCCGACGGTGTCGACAGCCTGATCGCCACGATGGCGACGACTCTCGACTGAATTCGGCGACTGTGATCAGAACTCGCGCGGCGGTGCCGGCACGGAGATCGG
>JBGTIA010000088.1:0-3363 GCA_041745835.1 Ilumatobacteraceae bacterium
CGGTCAGATCCTGCATCGGGATCTCGCCGAGGTACTCGTTCAGGCGAGCTGACATGACCTCGCGCTCACCAGGCGTACCGAAGATCGCGTCGAGCAGCTCCGCGAGCGAGAGCCCGAGGTCGTGGTCCTCGGCGGTTGCGAACCGGACCGGCGTCTCGGACTGGCTCGGTCGTGGCGGCATGAAGAAGTAGCCGATCGGCACGTCGAAGCATCTCGAGAACGCGACGATCTCATCGGCGGTGAACTGGCGAACTCGGCGCCCGTCGATCGAGCGCTCGGCCGATGAAAAGGTCGCTTTCGACCAACGCGCACCGACGTAGGGCTCGAGTTCTGCAGCGGCCTCTTCTTGCGTCCAGCCTCGGAGCCGCCGGGCTTCGGTGAGGTTGAACGCAACGATCTGATTCGGCGTGATCTTGACGGTCTCATCGATTCCCTCGTGCTTCTTGCGGGCCATTCGAACCTCCTGCTTGTCCTTGTCCAACTCTAGACCAGTCTGCGTCGCTGTTGACTCGCGAACGACATCACTGTAGTTTGTTCAACTCCAGATTAGTCAACATGTCAACAGACTGAACGAGCAGGTGTGGCAATGCAACACCCGACACTCGACGAGCTGCCGGACATCCTGACGATCCATGAAGTCGCTGATTTCATGCGGATCAGCCCGGCCGTCGCCTACGAGATGGCCCGCCGCTACCGAGCCACCCACGGCCGTGAGGGTCTGCCGGTCTTCATGGCCGGCGCCCGCATGATGCGAGTCTCGAAGATCGAACTCACCAAGTTCGTCGCAGGAGAAATCGGCCGTGGCGACCGAGCGGCGAGCTGACTCGGTGGATCTCACTCTCGGCGCGTCGGCGCCCTGGGTGAGACGCAACGTCGGACCAGTCGCGTGGGCCGTCCTCGAAGCGCTCGCCGAGCACGAAGTCACCGAGGACAGGGCGACCGTGTCCTACCGATCCGTACGCGACCTCGCCACCGAGCTCGGCCTCTCGAACGACACCGTCGCTCGAGCACTCCGCCGCCTCGCTGCCCACGGTCTCGCCCAGCACCATGCCAGCCGATCGAGCGCAGGTCGATTCGCCAAGGGCCACTACCTCCTCTCCCTGCCACCTGACGTCCTGGTCCGATCGGCGATCGCCGCACCAACACCGCCGACCCACCAACCGGCACCACCGCCCGAACCGCCTACCACACGACGCAAACGACTCGCCGAACACCAGCAACTCGACCTCCTCGACCAACCGCCCACCGGACACCATCCATGACCTCCACCCGAACCCTGTCAACAACTCCCTCTCCAACTTCACGAATTTGCACCATGGTGCGGGGCGAGGCGCGCCGAACGTCGCAGCGAGGTGTCCGGCCGTGCTGAGCGTGTGGAAGCTTGCGCCCGGCCAGGAGCTGTACTACCTCGAAGCCGTCGCCAAAGGTGTCGAGGATTACTACGTCGGCGGCGAAGCTCCCGGACAATGGATCGCCAGCAGCAACAGCCTGCTCGATCTCGACGGCATCGTCGAACCCGACGCGCTTCACCATGTCCTCGCCGGCTATGACCCGTCGACCGGGACCCCGCTCGGCCAACCGCACAAGGTGCCTGGCTACGACCTCACATTTCGAGCACCCAAGTCCGTGTCAGTGTTGTTCGGACTCGGAGATCCGGACACGGCCCGAGCCGTTCGAGACGCCCACGACAACGCCGTCCGCTCGGCGCTCGACTTCACTGAACGACACGCCGTCTGGTCACGCCGAGGGCACGCCGGAAAGGACCCGATCCAATGCGAAGGCCTCATCGCCGCGGCCTTCCGGCATCGCACCAGTCGCAACGGCGACCCTCACCTCCACTCCCACGTGCTCGTGCCGAACATGGTGCGAGGCGTCGACGGCAAGTGGGCCACCATCGACGGCCGTTGGATCTACACGAGCGCCAAGACGATCGGGTACCTCTACGAGGCCCAGCTCCGTCACAACCTGACCGTGGCACTCGGCGTCGAGTGGGGACCGGTGACCAACGGCATTGCCGACATCGTCGGCATTCCGGAGCACGTCCTCGAGGCGTACTCGACTCGGCGTGCCGAGATCGAAGAACGGATGGCCGTACGCGGCCAGTACTCACCGCAGGCTGCGATGATCGCCGCACTCGACACTCGCCGTACCAAGTCTCACGACGTCGACCCCACACATCTACGAGACACCTGGACGGCGACCGCCGCCGACATTGGCTTCGACCCAGCCGACCTGTCGGACGTGGTCGGCCGAGCCGTCGCCGTCCCCGTCGACGACTCAACGAGGAAGTCGGTCGAAGACCACCTCATCAGCCCGGCCGGCTTGACCGAGAATGTCTCGACGTTCGGCCGCAACGATGTCCTGCGAGCGTGGTGCGACGCGCTGCCATCCGGAGCACCGGTCGAGGAAATCGAGCGGCTGGCCGATGGGCTCGAAGATCGACTTGGCGTCGTTGCGCTCGACGGCACCACCGTTCGGGGTCCCGTGATTCGAGCTGCCAACGGCCGAGTCCTGTCGTCGCTACCCGTCGGGCGACGTTGGTCGACCTTCGAGCTGTTGAACACCGAACGTCATGCACTCGACCTCGCACGCCAGCTCCTCGGATCGGGCGCAGCGGTGTGCGACGACCACGCGCTCCTCGCCGCGCTCCGCGCTGCGCCGACGCTCTCCGACGAACAGCGGACCGCCGTGATCCACATGACGACATCGGGCAACGGCGTCGACATCCTCACCGCTCCGGCCGGGGCCGGCAAGACCTTCGCCCTCGCCGCAGCTCGCGAAGCCTGGGAGCGATCTGGCTACAGAGTGATCGGCGCCGCACACAACGGCGTTGCCGCCGACGAACTCGCCAACGCCGCCGGTATCCCGACGGCCACGATCGCTCGACTCCGCATCGCAATCGACAACGACGAGCCGGGGAGCCTCGATTCACGCTCAGTGCTCGTCATCGACGAGGCCGGCACTGCTGGTACCCGAGATCTCGCCGCCATCCTCGACCACGTCGAACGAATCGGCGCAAAGGTCGTGCTCGTCGGAGACCCCAAACAGCTCCCAGAGATTGCGGCAGGCGGCCTGTTCGCGGGCTTGATCGCTCGACAGCCGACGATCGAGCTCCGCGACAACCGGCGCCAACGCGAGGAATGGGAACGCGAAGCACTCAGGCAACTCCGCGACGGCGACACCTCGCTCGCCGTCGACGCCTATCGCGAACACGGTCGCATCACCATCGGCGAAACAGCCGCCGACGCCAAGGCGCTCCTCGTTGCCGACTGGTGGGCGGCACGCACCCAGGGCGACGACGCGATGATGCTCGCTGGACGGCGATCCGAGGTCACCGAGCTGAACATCCACGGCCGGCTGCGT
>JBGTIA010000089.1:0-4193 GCA_041745835.1 Ilumatobacteraceae bacterium
CGGCGAACTCGTCGAGGTCAGCCAGCGCCACGTCACCCCCGCCAACATGCGCTGAGAACCGCGGGGCAGCGGGGTCAGCGGGTCAGCGGGGGAGGACGCGGACTTCGATGTACTGGTCGGCGGGGAGCCAGCGTTCGGCGGCGGCCCGGATGTCGGACGCCACGATGACGCCGACCCACTGCGTCTGGTCGAGGAACTCGTCGAACGAGGCAGTGCCGGCGGGATCGGTGAGCACCGACAGCGCCTCGTCGTTGACCTGTTCGTTGCTGAACAGGTCGAGCTGCTGGCGGATGTTCTCGCGCGCCGCCACGAACTCTTGGTCGGTCGGCCCGGCCGTTCGCAGATCGCCGAGTTGGGCAGTCACCGCCGCGACGACGTCGTCGAGCAACTCGGGCGCCGTGGTGTTCGAGAAATACGTCTCGGCGTTGGGCGAGCCACCGTCGGTGACCTGTACGAATGCGAACGGCGAGTACGAGTCACCGAGCTCCTCACGCACGACATCGGTGAGTCGCGCGGTCACCACCTCCTGCAGGATCGCAGCAACCACGTCGTCACGCCGCTCCGATGTGGCGGGTGCCGTGAACAGCAGTGCGACCGACGCCTGTGCGCCGACGCCGGCATTGACCTGCTCGACGACCACACCCGCGGGCGGCGCCGGCTCGACGAAGTCGACCGGCTCGACTCGACCGGTCGACGGCAACGTGGCGAGGTAGCGACGTGACAGTTCGATCACCTCGCCGAGATCGAAATCGCCGCTGAAGCCGAACGAGAAGTCGGAGGCGTCGCCGAACCGGTCGCGGTAGACGCGATCGATGTCGTCGGCGGTCACCGAGTTCAGCGAATCGACCGTGGGCAGGAGAAAGCGGGGGTCGTCGTAGCGGGCGTCCAGCAGCGTCTTGAACTCGGCGTAGGCAGGGTCGATCGACGGGTCGGACGCGATCGCCAGCTCGTCGTCGAGGTACTGCTCGAGCGCGATCGGGTCGACCCGCGGCTGCGTCATCGAGAGATGGATCAGCTGGAACAGCGTCTCGAGGTCGCTCGTCGAGGCGCTCCCGGACATGCCCTCGGTGAAGGCATCGATGCGTGCTTGCAGCCCGACGTCCTTGTCGGAGAGGTAGTCGTCGACCTCGACCGGACCGTACGTAGCGACACCGCTCTGGCCGACCACGGCGCCCGCAGCATCGGCCGCCGGAACGTCCTCGTCGGCGAGCACGGCGAGACCACCCGGGCTGCGCGCCTCGAAGGCGACCTGGCCTTCGACGATCTTGCTGGGGTTGAGTGACACGCGGACTCCGTTGTCGAACCGGAGTACGACGGGATCGACGAAGTTGCCCATCCCGTTCGCGCTGAGGCGCTCGCTGGAGATCTCGTCGATGGGCTCCGGTGCGACCATCAGGTCGCCGTCGATTCCTGCATGGTCGAGTCGCGGCGAGAGATCCCGCTCGCGCACGGACACCGCCTGCGCTTCGAACGTCGCTTCATCGGGCACATCGGCGGCTTGGCTGTCGGGCACGACGACGAGCACGTGGGCGCCGGCGTCGGCGAGACGTTGCAGGAACCGATAGGCGATCGTCTCGGGGGTGGCACCATCGAGCACGGCCTCGGTGAACTCGAACTGGTCGTCGGCCGTCGGGATCGGTTCGTCGGTGAGGGCGTGCCGCACGTACTGGTCGGCGAACGCGGCGTCCTGGCGCGATTCGCGCCCGTCGTAGGTCGACTGGGCGGCCGTCCGATAGTTCTCGACCACTCGGTCGACCTCTGCCTGGGAGAATCCGAAGCGACGCACCCGCTCGTACTCGTCGAAGACCGCCTGGGTCGAGGACTCGAGCGCGTCACCCTCGGCCGACACGATGATCTCCGGTGCGTCGAGGCTGCGAACGAAGCCGCTGGAGTCCTTGCGTGCGTCGTCGAATGGCGCATCGCCTCGCAGGGCGTCGTTGCCCAGGCGCGTGGCGATCATGTCGAACGCCATCGAGTCGAGGATCGAGTTCTGATACTCGGCCTCGACCGATTCGGCCGATCCGACTTCGGCAACGGCGAGTGGCAACGTCACCTGCGCGAACCCCTTGGCCACGTCAGGATCGGCGAGGATCATCACCTGGACGTCGGAGGCGGGTTCCACGATCGGTTCCGGCCGGGGCGGCGACGTTCCCCTGGCCACGATCGGCCCGAATCGCTCGACGATGCCGCTTTCGATGGTGCCCGTGTCGATGTCGCCGACCACGACGACGGCCACGTTGTCGGGCCGGTACCAGTCGTCGTAGAAGGCCCGGAGCGGCTCGGCGTCGGTCGCTGTGACCGCGGCATCGGTGCCGATCGGATCGCGGTCCTCGTAGGGCGACCCGGACAGGAACAGCTCCTCGAGTGCATCGAAGATTCGACCGTTCGAACTCGCCGCCGAGCCCCTCCACTCGTCGAGCACCACACCTCGCTCGGCTTCGACCTGGACCTGGTCGATCGTTGCAGCGGACAGCCACTGTTCGAGCACGTCGAGACCGGTCGCGACGACTGTGGGATCCTCGGTCGGCATCGTGAGCTGATAGACGGTCTCGTCGTACGACGTGTAGGCGTTGATGTCCGCGCCGAATCCCGCACCGAAGCTGCGCAGTACGGCGATCAATTCGTTCTCGGGGAACTGCTCGGTGCCGTTGAAGAGCATGTGCTCGAGGAAGTGCGCGCCGCCGATCTGTGTCTCGTCCTCCAGCACCGAGCCTGCGTCGACCGCAAGGCGCATCTCGACGCGTCCGCCGGGGTTGTCGTTGTCGCGGATGAAGTAGCGCAGTCCGTTGTCGAGTCGACCGATCACGATCGCCGGATCCGGATCTCTCAACGACGGCAACCCGGCCGCGTCGGCTCCGTGACCGGTGTCGACTCGTCGACCGATGGCGGAGCGACCGTGGTGACTGGGGCTGCGATGTCCGTGTCGGCGGTCGTGACCTCGACGTCGGAGGTTGCGGTACACGCACCGAGCACACCGGTGACCCCCGCTGCCACTGTGACGGCGATTGCGGTCCAGGGGTGTCGGGACCGACGAGCGGAGATCACGGCGCGAGACTACGGCCGGCGATCGCCTCCGCGATGCCGCGCCGAACTCGTTCGGTCCAGTCGATGTCCTCGGTCGACGCACCGCTCGCCTGGACCGCGGCGCGTTCGGCTGCGAGCGTCTCGGCGAGCGCACCGATCTCGTCTGTGAGGAACTCGTCGATCACGTTGCGGAGCTCCCGAGCGAGCGCCGGGCTGGCCCCATCGGTGCTGACCGCCACCGTCACCCGGCCACGTCGTGCGATCGCAGGAAGGATGAACTCACAATCGACGGGCTGGTCGGCGGCATTCGTCCAGACACCGCTCGCACGTGCCTGCTCGGAGATCGATGCGTCGACCTGTTCGTCACCCGTCGCTGTCACCACGAGCCGAACCCCGTCGAGATCTTCCGGCTCGAACGCCCGGGCCCGCAGGTCGTCGATCATCGAGCGATCCACGTACTCGCTCACTTCCGTCGCAACGAGGCGAACCCGAGCGCCCGCCGCAGCGAGCCCTTCGGCCTTGCGGGCGCCGATCCGACCACCACCGACCACTAGGACGGCGACGTCGTGCAGGTCGAGGAACACCGGATAGGCGAACGTCGACGCCGGTTCGAGGGCCATGCGGTGAGTGTAGGAACTCAATTCCCTACAAAGTTGATCTATTTGGTCGGAATTGATTGAATACCTGTTGTGACCCGCTCGTCCGCACCCCTGACCGTCCGCCCAAGAGAGACCGACGACCCCGTCGTCGACGCCCACCGTGTGCTGCGTTGGGCGTATCGCCACTTCGGCGGGGGCCTCTGTGTGACCGCCAGTTTCGGCGATGCCGTGCTCGCCCATGTCGCCAGCGAGGCCATTCCCGGCGTCGAGATCACCCTCCTCGACACCGGCTACCTCTTCGCCGAGACCGAGTGGTTCGCCGACGACCTGCGGTCTCGCTTCGACATCAACCTCCGAGTCGTGCGGCCCGATCCAGGTGTTGCTGTCAACGTGTGGCAGACCGACACCGACGCCTGCTGCGCCGCCCGCAAGGTCGAGCCGCTCGCTCGGGCGCTCGCAGGACGGAGCGCCTGGGTCAGCGGCCTTCGACGCAGTGACTCCGCCGCTCGACGAACCGCTCAGTTCGTCCACGACGACCTCCTGCGAGGCGTGGTGAAGATCAACCCACTC
>JBGTIA010000090.1:0-3167 GCA_041745835.1 Ilumatobacteraceae bacterium
AGTAGACGGCAACCAGCGATGCAACCAGCCCGGCGAAGCGGACTGCAGGATCGATCGCCGCCCAGTTGCTGGCCACGACGACGACCGAAGCCACCAACAGCAGTGAGGTCCCGGCGGTCGCCAGCCAGCCGGCTGCGCTGAGTCGTGGAACCTGTCGATCGGGTCCCGAGCGCTGCGTCACTGTGGCGGCGTTCGAGGAGCCGTGCCCGGGCGGACCCCAGGGAGCCGGACGGGGTGGGGGCGGGGTGAGTGGTGCGTCGCTCATGCCTCGATCCTGAGGCGCAGTACGTGCGCGCACCATCGGGGGAATCCCCCATGGAGCCCTGGGGACCTGCTGGGGTCGGTGGGAGGCGGGTGGGCGGAGGGTTGGCGGCGGGTTGGTGCGCGAGGGTGGCGCTGTCAGTCGAGGCCGTGTTCGACGGCGTAGCGAACCAGGTCGCTTCGGCGCGAGAGGTGGAGCTTGCCGAGGATGTTGCGAACGTGGTTCTCGGCGGTCTTCGGTGAGATCTCGAGCTCGAGCCCGATCTCCTTGTAGGTGTGGCCGCGGGCGACGAGTTGCAGCACCTGGCGTTCGCGCTCGCTCAGCGGGTTGGCGTCGCTCGCTTTGGCGAGGCGGCGGAACTCACCGAGGACGAGGGCTGCCAGCGACGGCGAGAAGACCGGCTCGCCGTCGGCTGCGGCGACGAGGGACCTGCGGATCTCGTCGATCGGGGCCGTCTTGACGAGGTAGCCGGCGGCGCCGGCGGCGATCGCGTCGAGCAGGTCGCGTTCCGCCTCGCTGACGGTCAGGATGACGATCGGGCACAAGGTGGCACACGCCTCGACAACGGCGAGCCCACCGCCACGTGGCATGTGGAGATCCGAGACCACGAGGTCGGGACGACGGGCGGTGATCACGTCGATCGCTCCCTCCGCATCGTCGGCTTCACCCACCACGTCGAACTGCGGTCCGAGTTCGTTGCGCAGCCCGGAGCGCATCAGTTCGTGGTCGTCGGCGAGGACGACGCGGATCGACCTGGGGTCATGTCCCTCGTCGTTCACGACGACCACAGTCGCACCTCGGTGCCGCGGGGCGAACTGACGATCTCGGAGCGGCCGCCGATGTCCCGCACGCGCCCGACGATCGACTCGTCGTGGCCATGGCCCGGGGGAGCGGCGTCGACGTCGAATCCTCGTCCGTCGTCGCGTACCGAAGCGAACACCGTCGCATCGTCGTCAACGTCGACGAACACGACGATCTGTGACGCTCCTGCGTGTTCGAGTGCGTTGGCGACCGCTTCGCCGATCGCTGCGGCAATCGCATCCTGGACGTCGGACGTGGCGGTGCGGTCGTTGTCGAGGACGCCGACGCTGAGTGCGACGTCGGTGGCGTCGTGGTGGCGCGCGGCGCGGTCGACTGCGGAGCGGACCAGCTGCTCGAAGCCGTCACTGTTCCGACCGTCCGAGCCGAACAGGAAGCGGCGGAGCTCCCGGTCGGCCTCGCGGGCGGTGCGGGCGAGTTCGGGATCCGACTGGGCCGTGCGTCGGTCGACGAGCGCCAACGTCTGCAGCACGGTGTCGTGGAGCACCCGGGCGACGTCGTCGCGGGCGCGACGGTCGGCGATGTCGGCCTCGGCGCGACGGAGTAGACGCGCCTGCCACCCGAACACGAGCCCCACGGCTGCGTAGAACAGCGATGTCGCCACGATCGAGACGACGTGCCGGGCGCTCCACTCGTCGAACTCGTTGAGCACGGCGCCGAGCCACTCGGCCGGGCCGATCAGCAGGCCCGCCGAACCGGCGACGACGGGACCACGGGCGAGACCGACCGACACGACCGCGATCAGCGGGTACTGGGTGGCGAGGCTCTGGGACACCTCGAACACGTGCCCGGGTTCGAACACCCAGCCGTCGATGACGCTCAGCCCCACGGCGAGGCCGATTTCGACCACGAGGAATCCGCTCGACATCAGGGCCTCGGGATGCGCCCGGACTGCGTACGTCGACCAGGCCGACACCGAGGCGACTGCGACGATGCACAGCCATGCCGTGAGGGGGTGCTCGATCGCGTTGTTGCGCTCCGACGAGACCACGACCACGCCGACCATCCACAGCAACGTGAGCCACCGGGCGACGACGAGCGCACGTTCCACGGTCAGCGCCGTCGGAAACATCGTCGCGTCGATGCGTTCGCCCACGCTGCGCACTCTGTCAGGTGGAGCCCCGCCGGGGGCGGACGTCGGGTGGCAGTACATGTGTTCGCACGGTAGAATCCGTCGGCGATGGCCGCCCGCACCTCCGCCGCCGAGCCGGCAACGAAGTCCCCCCGAACCCGCCGAACCGCCAAGGCCGACGAGCCGCAGATCATCGTCCGCGGCGCGCGCGAACACAACCTCAAGAACGTCAACGTCGAGCTGCCGCGCGACAAGCTGATCGTGTTCACCGGCCTGTCCGGATCGGGGAAGTCGAGCCTGGCGTTCGACACGATCTACGCCGAAGGCCAGCGCCGCTACGTCGAGTCGCTCAGTTCCTACGCCCGCCAGTTTCTCGGGCAGATGGACAAGCCCGACGTCGACATCATCGAGGGGCTGTCGCCGGCGATCTCGATCGACCAGAAGTCGGCCAGCCGCAACCCGCGCTCCACCGTCGGCACGATCACCGAGGTGTACGACTACCTGCGCCTGTTGTACGCCCGCATCGGTATCCAGCACTGCCCGAACGACAGCACTCGGCTGCAGCGGCAGACGCCGCAGCAGATCGTCGACCGCATCCTCGACATGGACGACGGCATCCGTTTCCAGGTGCTCGCTCCGGTCGTGCGTGGTCGCAAGGGTGAATACGACACGTTGCTCGAGGACCTGTCGGGCCAGGGCTACGTTCGGGCTCGAATCGACGGCGAGACCGTCGACATCGACGAGTTCCTCAAGCGCGACGAGCGCCTCGCGAAGTACGAGAACCACAAGATCGAGATCGTCGTCGACCGGCTCGTGCTGAAGGAGGGCATCGAGCGGCGCCTCACCGATTCGCTCGAGCAGGCGCTCGGTCTCGCCGACGGCGTCGCCGAGATCGAGGTCGTGCCGCGTGCGGGCGAAGGCGACGCGGAGACGCTGACGTTCAGCCAACACCTGGCCTGTCCCGTGTGCGGCACGAGCTACGACGAACCGGCGCCGCGCAACTTCTCGTTCAAC
>JBGTIA010000091.1:0-3571 GCA_041745835.1 Ilumatobacteraceae bacterium
GCCGGTCTCGGCGAGGTCGCGGCCAATGCGCATCACGGGTACCGCGTAGCGTTGATCGTCGCCGTCTGCGAACGCCACGTTCGTCACGATGAGCGCGACGTTGTCGTCGCCGCCGAGGGTGACCGCGTCGTCGATCGTCACGCTGCGGATGGTGCGCCCCTTGCCGGCGTACCACCGTCGCTGGGGCAGCCAGCGATCGAGTGCGCGGCCGAGTGCCGCCCGCCGACGGAGCACCTCGGTCATCGTTCCCGGCAGGTGCGGCATGGTCGAGCTCTCCGACTCGTCACCGAGCCCGACGAGCGAGAACCAGAAGAACCCGAACGGGGCCAGTGTCACCTGGTAGTCGTGGTCGCGGATCGGTGCGAACCGGTTGTAGCCGAACACCTCGACGGGTGTGGCGCCCTGGAACTCGCGCAGGTCGAGTTCCACGTGTTGGGCGAGCCGCGACAGGTTGGCAACGCACAGCATCGGCTGTTCGCCGTCGAGGTGACGCACGAAGGCGAGCACGTGAGGGTTGTCCGGATCGAGGAACCGGATGTCGCCGCGCCCGAGCACCTTGTGGCGGGTGCGCAACGAGATCAGCTGACGCATCCATGACAGCAACGACGCCGGGTTGGCGTGCTGTGTCTCGACGTTGACGCTCTCGTAGTGGTACTCCTGCTCGGTGATCAACGGCAGGTACAGACGATGCGGATTCGCCGACGAGAACCCGCCGTTGCGATCCGACGACCACTGCATCGGGGTGCGCACGCCGTCGCGGTCGCCGAGGTAGACGTTGTCGCCCATGCCGATCTCGTCGCCGTAGTAGACCACCGGCGTGCCGGGGAGCGAGAACAGCACGGCGTTGAGCAGTTCGACCTTGCGGCGGTCATTGCCCAGCAGGGGGGCGAGCCGTCGCCTGATTCCGAGATTGATGCGCATCTCGTCGTCGCGCGCATAGGCGCGCAGCATCGTGTGGCGTTCCTCCTCGGTGACCATCTCGAGCGTGAGCTCGTCGTGATTGCGCAGGAACGTCGCCCACTGACAGCCCTCGGGCGGTGTGGGCGTCTGGTCGAGGATGTCGATGATCGGCATCCGGTTCTCGCTCTGGAGCGACATGAACAGTCGCGGCATCACCGGGAAGTGGAAGTTCATGTGGCACTCGTCGCCGTCGCCGAAGTACGCAGCGGCGTCCTCGGGCCACTGGTTCGCCTCGGCGAGCAGCATGCGCCCCTCGTACTTCGTGTCCATGTGAGCGCGGATGCGTTTGAGCACGGCGTGTGTCTCGGGCAGGTTCTCGCAGTTCGTGCCCTCGCGCTCGTACAGGTACGGCACGGCGTCGAGACGCAGCCCGTCGACACCCATGTCGAGCCAGTGATCCAGCACCTCGAGCACGGCCGCTTCGACCGCGGGGTTGTCGAAGTTCAGGTCGGGCTGGTGCGAGTAGAAGCGGTGCCAGTAGTACTGGCCGGCCACCGGATCCCACGTCCAGTTCGAGGTCTCGAAGTCCTGGAAGATGATCCGTGCGTCGGCGTACGTCGTCGGATCGTCGGTCCACACGTAGAAGTCGCGCTCCGACGAGCCGCGAGGTGCGTGCCGGGCGCGCTCGAACCAGGGGTGTTGATCGGAGGTGTGATTGATCACCAGCTCGGTGATCACACGGAGGTTGCGAGCGTGCGCTGCGTCCAGGAAACGTTTGAAGCCGCGCAGGTTGCCGTAGTCGGGGTTGATGGTGCGGTAGTCAGCGATGTCGTAGCCGTCGTCACGCAGCGGTGAGGGGTAGAACGGCAGCAGCCAGAGCGCCGTCACGCCGAGGTCGCTGAGATAGTCGAGTCGCGACGTGAGCCCGTCGAAGTCGCCGATGCCGTCACCGTTCGAGTCGGCGAAGGCGCGGATGTGCAGTTCGTAGATGACCGCGTCGTGGAACCAGGAGTCGTCGAGGGCAGACCTCATGCTGCCACCTGCTCGTTCTCGTCGCTCGGTTCGTCGGGCGTCGCCTCGTCGAGCCGCCGAACGCTGAACACGTGAGCGGACGCCGACCACGGGGCGAGGTCGACGAAGTTCAGGTTGCCGCTCCAGCGGTACGTGACACCGCCGAGCTCGTCGATCACGTCGTAGTCCGCCCCGTACGGCAGCCCGATCGCTGCGAGATCGATGTCGACGAAGGCGCTGTGCTGATCGAACGGATCGAGGTTGACGACCACGATCACCGGCCGGCTGTTGCCGGTCGGGTCGGTCTTGCTGAAGCACAGGATCGCGGGGTCTTCGCACGCATGGACGTGCAGCGTGTGCAGGTTGCGGAAGGCGCGGAAGTCGTGCCGGATGTCGTTCAGTCGGGCCAGCAGTGGCGCCAGCGAATCGTCGCGATCGAGGTCCCAGGTGCGCAGCTGGTACTTCTCGGAGTCGAGGTACTCCTCGGACCCCTCGCGGACGGCGGTGTGCTCGAGCAGTTCGAACGCCGGTCCGTACACCCCCCAACTCGGCGACAGGGTGGCGGCGAGGATTGCCCGGCTGACGAACACTGGACGACCACCGTGCTGCAGCTGTTCGGTGAGGATGTCGGGCGTGTTGGGCCACGCATTCGGTCGGAACCAGTCGACGGTGCGGGTGGCGAGGTCCTCGAAGTACTCACGCAGCTCCCACTGCGACTGACGCCACGTGAAGTAGGTGTAGTTCTGGTTGAAGCCGATCTTCGCGAGCCGCTCCATCACGCGTGGCCGGGTGAACGACTCTGCGAGGAACACCGTCTCCGGGTGCTCGGTGCGCAGCGTGGCGATCGCCCATTCCCAGAACGCGAAGGCCTTGGTGTGCGGGTTGTCGAAGCGGAACACGGTGACGCCGCGTTCGATCCAGAACCTGAACACGTCGGCGAGTGCCTGCCACATGCCCTGCCAGTCGTCGGACTCGAAGTCGAGCGGGAAGATGTCCTCGTACTTCTTGGGAGGGTTCTCGGCGTACTGGATGGTGCCGTCGGGGCGCTTGGCGAACCACTCGGGGTGTTCGGTGACCCAGGGATGGTCAGGCGAGCACTGGAATGCGATGTCGAGGGCGAGATGCATGCCGCGTTCGGAACACGCGGACGCGAAGGCCGCGACGTCGTCGACGGTGCCCAGTTCGGGGGCCACTGCGGTGTGTCCTCCGTCGGAGGATCCGATCGCCCACGGGCTGCCGGTGTCGTCATCGGTGGCAGTGGTCGCGTTGTTGCGACCCTTGCGCTTGGTGACGCCGATCGGGTGGATCGGCGGGAGGTACACGATGTCGAAGCCCATCGATGCGACGTGGTCGAGCCGGTCGATCGACTCGAGCAGCGTGCGGGGACTCAGTGCCGCCTCGCCGCTGTGGGTGTCGTTGCCGCCGTCGTTGCCGTTGGTGACCGACGAGCGGGGGAAGAACTCGTACCAGGCGCCGAAGCTGCCGTGCAGGGGATCGACGTCGATCGGCAATGGCCGGGAGAGGTGGGCCTCGGGATCACGAGGGGTGCAGCGCCAGAAGATCTCGGTCCAGCGATCGTCGCGCAGCACCTTGGTGTCGCCGTCGGCGATCGTGCGGCTCAGGTGGGTGAGGTGATCACGGTCCTCCTGCGTCGCGCCGG
>JBGTIA010000092.1:0-4973 GCA_041745835.1 Ilumatobacteraceae bacterium
ACACGGCGCCGACGAACAGGCCGACCGCCGCCACCATGGCCACCGCGCCGGTGGCCACCAGCTTGGGGCCACGTCGCCGACCGGCGAAGATCCGCCGCCATCCGGCCGAGAACCGGCCCTGGCGGATCGGCGTCTCCACGAAGCGATAGGACGCTTCGGTCACGATGGTCGTGAGCAGCAAGGCGAGCACGAACTCGCGCACCGTCAGCTTGTTGCCGGCCACCTCTCGGATCATCTGGTAGATCGGCCAGTGGTAGAGGTAGAGCCCGTACGAGCGTGTGCCGACCCAACGGAACAGCGGGTTGCCGAGAACCCGGTTTGCGTACGCGCCCCGATGGGTGACTGCAGCGATGATCGCCAAGGTCGCCAGCCCGGCGAGGAAGAGTCCGCCACGGAACAGGAACGGATCGGCGCCGCTCGGCGTGGCCAGGTAGGTGTTCCAACAGAGCCACCCGAACCCGATGATCGCGAGGAGCGCAAGCAGGTCGAACAGCCGCCCCTTCGAGCGCAGTGGGCCCCGCACGATCGCCAGCGGACGCCACACCATCGCGAACGCGGACCCGAGCAAGATGCCGCTCAGGCGGGTGACCGTGCTCAGGTACAGCGTGTCGATCTTGGCGATCGGTCGCTCGCCGATCCACCAGTACGCGCCCGGGGTCACATTCGGCTCGGCGATCGGGCCGGGGTAGTAGAGCAGCGCGACCGCGACGGTGATGACGACGGCGGCGACGAACAGCCAACGGCTCACGGCGGCGACCTGACGGGTGCCGTTGCGGCCCAGCAGGAAGATCATCACCACCGGCCAGAAGAGGTAGAACTGCTCCTCGACCGCGAGGCTCCACAGGTGCCGCAGCGGGGCGAAGTCACCCGCCGCGGTGTATCCGAGTCCCTCCCAGATCTGATACCAGTTCGAGACGTAGAAGAACCCGCCGAGCACGTCGCCGCGCAGCGCTCCGAGTGCCTCGTTCTTGAAGATGGCCGTCCACACCGTGACCAAGAACATCATCGTGAACAGCGCAGGGAGCAGGCGCCGCGCGCGCCGCAACCAGAAGTGGCGAAGCGAGATCCGGTAGGTGCGCTCGCGTTCGGAGATCAACAACAGCGTGATCAGGTAGCCCGAGATCACGAAGAACATCTCGACGCCGAGGAACCCGCCAGGCAGCCAGTCGCTGTTCGCGTGGTACACCATGACCGCGACCACTGCGAGCGCGCGCATCCCGTCGAGGCCCGGGAGATACGGGACCCGACTGATGTGGACGCGGTCGTCTGGCGCCGGTTCCACCCGGGGTGGGGCGAGCGTGGACATGGGGCATCCAGTATCGCCGAGCGCGTTGCGCCAGCGACGTCATGCGGGCGATCTCAGGCCGGAGCTTGCAGGGCGCCTTCGATGAGGGCGGCGTAGTACGCCCGACCGTCGGGACGCAGATGGAACCCGTCGCTCTGGAAGCAGTCACCGGGACACGAGGCGGCGAGATCGGCCCAGTAGAGGACCGAGACATTCGGGTAGCTGGCAGCGGCGTCGAAGATCAAGGCGTTGTTCTCCTCCGTCCAGGACCGATCCACGTCGATCGTCAACAGCAGGACCTGGGGGACGTCGGCCAGAGCGTTCATCATCGCCGTGAGGTCGTCGGCCTCGATGTTGCCGTTGGTCCCGCGGTGGATGACCGCGACGTCCCCCAGCCGGCCGGTGGCATTCAGTTGCTCGACGACGACGAGGCCGTCGGAGAACTGGCGGCTCTCGGTGGCATCGACGACGAAACCGCGGTTCGTGAGCTCTCCGGCTGCGCCGAGCATCACCGAGTCGCCGAGCGCGAACTCCGTGATGGGTCCCGGCGGCAACGTGGTGGTCGTCGTCGTCTCGACCGGCGGGGGCGGCGCGATTGCCGAACCGGAGGGATCGGTGGTCGCATCAGGTGCGGGCACGTCGCTCGTGACGACGAGCGAGTCGGTGGGTTCGGCGCCCGAGCAGGTCGGGTCGTTGACAACATCGCAGGTGAACTCGGCACCCTCCTCGAGCGTCTGGCGCACTTCGTTCTCGACGACCGGCGCCGTCGCCAGGCTCACCCCGGCGAACAGCGTCAGCGCACCGAGTACGGCGACGACACCGAGCAATGCGTTGCGGGGCCCGGCCACCGGCGACCGTGCGATCCGCGCCAACGAGGCGCCCATCGTCCCCTTGCGGATCGGGGTCTCGATGAACCGGTACGACGCCTCGGTGACGATCGCCGTCGACACCATGGCGAGGACGAACTCGTGGAACTTCAGATGGTTGCCGGCGATGTTGCGGATCAACTGGTAGATCGGCCAGTGGTACAGGTAGAGCCCGTAGGAGCGCGTGCCGATCCACAGCAGGACCGGGATGCTGAGCACCCTCGACGTCATCGCACGCTGGTGGGTCACGGCGGCGATCATCATCAACGTCGCGATCGCACACAGCAGGAAGCCGCCACGGAAGAGCCACGGATCGGCGCCGTCGGGGCCGAGCAGGTACATCCACCACGCCATCGCGCCCAGGGCGACGAACCCGACGAGTGCCACGCCGTCGAGCAGCCGGCCCTTGGTTCGAAGTGGACCGCGCATCAGAGCGACCGGACGCCAGATCATCGCGAAGGCGGCACCGAGCAGCAGGCCGCTCGCCCGGGTGATCGTCGACAGGTAGAGGGCGTCGATCTTGGAGATGTCGCGGCCGAAGATGGTCCAGTACGCATCGGGCGTGACCTCTGGGGTACCGACCGGTCCGGAGTAGTACAGCACCGCCATCACCACGGTGATCGCAAGGGCGGCGAGCACGAGATAGCGGCTGATGTCCGCGATCCTGCGGCTGCCACCGCGTAGCAGCGCGAACATCACCACCGGCCAGATCAGGTAGAACTGCTCCTCGACAGCGAGGCTCCAGAGGTGACGCAGCGGAGCGAAGTCGTTCGAGGCCGTGTACCCCGCTCCGGTCCAGATCTGGTACCAGTTCGACACGTAGAAGAACGCTGCGATCACATCGCCGCGCAGCTTGCCGACCGAGTCGCGCTCGAACAGCGCGGTCCAGATCGTGAGCGCGATCATCATCGTGAACAGCGCGGGCAACAGGCGCCGGGCACGCCGGATCCAGAACTGCTTCATGTCGATGTTCGACGTGCGCTCCTTCTCGGAGATCAGCAGCAAGGTGATCAGGTAGCCCGAGATGACGAAGAACACCTCGACGCCGAGAAAGCCCCCCGGCAGCCAGTCGGGGTTGGCGTGGTAGACCATCACCGCGACAACCGCGAGCGCACGCATGCCGTCGAGTCCAGGGAGATACGGCACCCGACTGATGTCGGTGTGGGCCGTGCGCCGAGCCGACTGGGGCGTCGGTCGTGTGGCGGCTCGCGTCGGTATGCCCGATGCGTCGGCGGTTGCAGTCATCTGGCGACCAGTATCGCTCAGACGGTGGTCAGCCCGAGGTTCAGGCAGATTTCCACGACCGACTCGGGCCGGTTGAGCGCGTAGAGGTGCAAACCCGGCGTTCCGGCGTCGATCAGGTCGCTGCACAGCTGGGTCGCGACGTCGATACCGATGCGACGGACCTCGTCGGGATCGTCGGTGGCGTCGAGGCGGTCGGCCAGCCAACCCGGCAGCGCAGCTCCGCTCATCTCGGCCATCCGCTTCACCATGGCCTTGTTGTTGATCGGCATGATGCCGGGCAGCACCGGCTTGTCGATGCCGAGGTCGGCCAGTTCCTCGACGAGACGAACCCAGTGCTCGACCTCGAAGAAGAACTGGGTCAGGGCGAAGTCGGCGATCGCCAGCTTGTCGGCGAGGTGTCGACGATCGTTTGCCCGGTCGGGCGAGCGCGGGTGCACCTGGGGGTGCGCTGCAACACCGGTGCCGAACCGCCCGGTGGCGGCCACGTCCTCGAGCAGCTCCATTGCATAGAGGTAGTCGCCCGCCTCCTCGACACCTCCCGCGGGCGGATCGCCGCCGAGCGCGAGGATGTTCTCGATGCCGAGTTCGGCGTAGCGATCGAGCAAGGAACCCACGTCGTCGCGCCGGTGACCACGGCAGGTGAGGTGCGGCATCGGGGTCCACGAGGTCTCGCCGAGCATCCACTCGACCACGTCGCCGGTGCGGTGACGATCGGAACCACCGGCGCCGTAGGTGATCGACACGAAGTCGGGGTGCAGCGACTCGATGGCGGCCACGGTGCGTCCGAGCGTCATGTTGGCGGCTGGAGTCTTCGGTGGGAAGAACTCGAACGACAACGTCCGCTTGCTCGCGAGGAGATCCGGGATCCGGGCCATCCGACAGAGGCTACCGAGCGTCGCAGCGGCCGACCCGGCTCCTATTCGGCAACCGTCCGGCATCGATGGGGTGCGACCACATGGCATCGTCATGTCAACGCAGGTGACGTGTTATTTTCACGCCGTCGATACACGAGCAAAAGGGGACGGGACATGCCGATCATCGAGAACTGGAAACTGGTCGTACTGGAGCGTTACGCCAAGTTCGACGGCCGCGCCGGTCGCGCCGAATTCTGGTGGTTTGTGCTCGCGAACATCGTCGTGTACGTCGCGCTGGCGATCCTGGCGCAGGTCTCGTCGATCTTCTTCCTTCTCTACGTGGTCTATGCGCTGGCAATGCTCGTGCCGAACATCGCCGTCGGAATCCGGCGGCTCCACGACACCGACAAGTCCGGTTTGCTGCTCCTGCTGGTGCTGGTGCCGTTCATCGGCGGAGTCATCCTGCTGGTCTTGTGCGCCATGGAAGGCACCCAGGGTCCGAACCAGTACGGCCCCGCTCCCGAAGCGGCGACCGCAGCAGCCACCGCCTGACTCACCAGGTACCCCGAGCCCAGGTCTCGCGGAACCAAGACTCCGTCAGTGCCGGAAGTGGCGTTGGCCGGTGAAGACCATGGCGATGCCGTGCTCGTCCGCTGCGGCGACCACCTCGTCGTCGCGCACCGAGCCGCCGGGCTGGATCACCGCCGCGATCCCTGCGGCCGC
>JBGTIA010000093.1:0-7567 GCA_041745835.1 Ilumatobacteraceae bacterium
GGCGTCGCTGGAGGCGGCGACGGTCGTGAAGTTGACGCGGGTCGTGATGCTGGCCCCGCTGGTCGCACTCGTGTCGCTGTCGGCGCGCCGTCGGGCGCCGAGAAACCTCTCCGCAGCCGCCAACATCGCCGCCATCGATCAGCCGCCGCCGCTCCTGCCTCTCTTCGCGATCGGATTCTTGGGCGCAATGCTCGTGCGCTCGACCGGCGTGTTGTCCGACGACGCGCTCGACCTCGCTGGCGACCTGGAGAAGGTCTTGCTCACAGTCGCGCTCGTCAGCATGGGCATGGGCGTCCGCGTGAGTCAGATGCGCCGCCTCGGTGTCCGCCCGCTCGTACTCGGTTTGTTGGCGTGGCTGCTCGTCGCCGGAACGGCCTATCTGGGCACCCTGATCGTCTGACCCGACCGGGGCGTGTCGGTCAGCCCTTGACCGAACCGGCCAACAGCCCGCGCACGAAGTAGCGCTGCAGGGCGAAGAACACGAGCAACGGGATGAAGGCCTGGACGAACGCAGCGGCCGGCAGGATGTTCTCGTTGCGACCGAAGTCGCCGGCGAGGTTCGCAATGAGCACCGTCGTCGGTTGGGCGTCGGGGTTCGCCCCGATCATGGTGTTGGCGATCAGGTAGTCGTTCCAGGTCCACAGGAACTGGAAGATCGCGAACGCTGCGAGCACCGGGACCGACAGGGGCAGCACGAGCCGCCAGAAGATCGTGAAGTGTGCTGCGCCGTCGATACGCGCCGCCTCGAAGAGGTCCTTGGGCAACGAGCTGATGTAGTTGTGCAACAGGAAGATGGCGAACGGCATGGCGAAGCCGATGTGGGTGAGCCAGGCCGCCGCTGCCGTTCCGGCGAGGTCGAGGTCGGGCAGCAACGTGACGGTCTTGTCGATGATCGGAAGCGTCACCTTGGCCCCGCCGACCCAGAGCTGCAGGAGCGGTATCAGCGCAACTTGGAGGGGAATCGCCAGCAGCGCAACGGTCGCGATGAACAACGGTTTGCGCCCCTTGAAGTCGATCCAGGCGAAGCCGTACGCAGCGAACGTCGCGAATGCGATGGGGATGATGGTCGCAGGGATGGCGATCGCTGCGGTATTGAGCAGCGACGCCCCGAGCCCCTGTCGAGCCGTGCGGATCTGGTCGTAGTTGTCGGCGGTGAGGTCGCTCGGTCGCACCTGCCACCAGCCGGTGGACCGTTGCGAGTCGCGGCCCCGCCACGAGTTGACGAACAGTCCGAGGGTCGGAAGGGTCCAGACGGCAACGATCAGCCACAGGACGAGCGACGGGATGCCCCTGAAGAACCGGTAGATCCGATCGACTGGGCCACCGGTGGGAGCGTCGTCTGCGACGTTCGAGAGCGTTGGGTTGCTGACGGGTTCGGCCGTGGTGGTCATCTCAGTTCTCCCTCTGCATGCGGCGGACGTTGTAGTACATGACGGGGAGTACGGAGGCGAAGATCAGGATGGCCAACGCGGCGCCGAGGCCGGTGTTGCGGCGGTTGAACGCCTCGTCGAACATGTTGTTCGCCAGCACCTGGGTGCCGAACTGGCCGTTGGTCACCACCTTGACGATGTCGAAGACCTTCATCACGAGCACGATGAGCGTGGTGACGACGACGCCGATCGTGGTGCCGATCTGGGGCAGCGTGACCCGCCAGAACACCTGGCTGTCGGTCGCGCCGTCGATCTTGGCCGCCTCGATCAGTTCCGTCGAGACCGCCTTGATCGCGGCGGACAAGATCACCATGGCGAAGCCGGTCTGGATCCAGATGAGGATCACCATCAACCAGAAGTTGTTGTACGGCGTCTCCTGGACGAACAGGATGGTCTCGGGGGCCGTGCTGCCGTCGGGGAGCACGGTGAAGCCACCGATGCCGCCCCCGATGATGCCGGCGAAGCGCACGAAGAACCAGCCGACCAAGAATGCGCCGATCGCCGGCAGGGACGCCCGAGCCCACTGGCGCTTGACGAGCGCATTGGCGAGCAGCACGAGGAGGCCGAGCAGTATCAGGCCGGAGACGACGGTCACGATCAGCGTGGGCAGACCGCTACCGGTGGAGAGCCGCCCGAGGCCGACCCAGGCGGCGTTCATGACGCCGGTCTGCTCTCTGCTCGTGTCCTGGGCCCGGTACATGAAGCGCCAGATGATCGACGCTCCGACGAGCGAGATCGCCATCGGCATGAAGATGAGCGACTTGGCCACGCGTTCTCCGCGTCGCTGGTCGGCGAGGACCGCGACGGCGAGCCCGAGCGCTGTCGACAGGAAGGTGACGACGGCGACCCACCACAGGTTGTTGATCAGCGTGCCCCGCAGCGCGGTGAACACGCCGAACGACAGCAGGAAGAGTCCGACGACGAGTGGACCGGTAGTGGGGTTGCCGATCTCGACGGCGCGCCCGGTCTGCTGCTTCATCTTGATGCCCACCACGACCGCGATCGCCAGGAGGACGACACCCAGGATGAACGGGATGCTCGTGAACATGTTCGTCCAGTTCGACGTGTCGAAGCTGTTCGAGTTCGAGAAGATGTCGGTGTAGTTGTCCCACCCGACGAAACTCTCCGAGTCGCGGCCGAGGATCGAGAGATACATGGTGCGGATCGTCGGGATGACGAGCATGACCGTGATGAAGGCCAACGCCGGCCCGATGAAGATCACGGCGCGTGACTTCTCGTCGATGGCCGCTCTCGCGCGGTAATCGGGGTTCTTCGTCATTGCGAGCCGAACGCCGATCAGCACCGCGGGAACGAGGGTGGCGATGATCGACTCGACGATGGTGCCATCGCCGAGGTCGGCACCACCCCACGCTCCGAACACCCAACCCAGGGCGCCGCCGATGAGCGCGCCGCCGAGCGGTGAACGGCGGCGCAAGGCGCTGAGTCCTGCGCCGATCGCGACACCCAGTGCCGTGGAGACGGCAATGGCGACTGGATCGAGCGCGGGGTGGTAGTCCGACCGGATCAGCAACGCAATCGCGAGGCCGATCGCCAGGCTCGAGCCCACTGCGATCGCCCGGCGCTGTGACGGATCGTCATTGATCGCCATCGCCACGCCGACGGCCCCGAACGCCAGTGCACCCACGAGCGGTCCGAGGATCCATGTCAGGAAGCCTCCGCCGGACCCGACGGTCACGCCGTTGCCGTGCAGCACGATGCCGAGCAGGGCGCCCAGTCCTCCGAAGGCCAGCGCGCTGAATCGCAACCACTGGTTGCGGACCTGGTTGAACAGCAGGTTGGCGAGGACCCACAAGCCTCCGGTGGCGATCACGGAGACCACGACCGTGACGATGGTCGACCAGATCTTCGGCTCGAGGATCGCCCAGACTGCGAGAGCCACGACCACCACGGCGCCGAGCGCGACCTGGGCGATCTTTCGTCCTCGACCGGCTCGTCCCCCCAGCGGGTCGTCGCCGACGTCGTCGCCGGCCCCCATCGGGTCGGCCTTCACCGGTACTTCGGCCATTGCTGTCACGTGAACCCCCTACGTGTTGTTCCCCCGAAATTTGACGGGGCACCGACACCGTAGTGCCGGTGCCCCGTCGTGTTCGACAACGAGCTCGCGATCGGCCGATGCCGAGGCGAACTCGTCGTTGTCAGTTGCTCAGTTCGGCCATGACGCCTGGATCTTCTCGGCGGCCTCCTGGGCGTCCTGGTCTCCGTTGACCAGCGACGTGCCCTCTGACCAGAAGGTGCCGGCGCCGACGTCGGCGGGCATCAGGTCAGAAGCATCGAAGCGCGACAGCTCGGAGCTCTGCAGGATGTCCAAGAAGCCCTGCTCGAGCGGCTGGTAGACGCTCGGATCCTGACCCTGTGCGGCCGACAGGAATCCCGACAGACCTCCGTCGAGCGCCTCGGTCTGCGCACGCTGGCGGTTCTCGGCGTAGTCCGCCGTGGCCATGTAGTTCAACACAGCCATGGTGGCGGGGCGGTCGTTGAAGGCCGCTGCAAACGTTCCCGCTGTCAGCACCGGGCGGTCGCCGTTGATGTCGGGGAAGTAGAAGACGTCGATCGCTCCCTCGGAACCATCGGCGAATGCGGTGCCATCCGGGAAGAAGCCGGCGAAGAACGACGCCTGACGGTGCATGTAGCAATCGCCCGCCACGAGCGGCTCGGCGTTGTCACCGAAGTTGGTCGCGGAGATCGAACCACCAGACGCAAACACGTTCTCGTCGGTCCACAGGTCCTTGACGGTCTGCATGGCGGTCACGATCTGCGGGTCGTCGAAGGGAATCTCGTTGGTGACCCACTGGTCGTAAACGTCACCGCCGGCTTGGCGCAGGACCAGTTCCTCGGTCCAGTCGGTGAACGTCCAGCCCGTCCCATTTCCGGACTCGATGCCGACGCACAGCGGCTTGGGTCCACCCGCTGCGGCCATCTCGTCGATGAGCGCTGTGAACTCGTCGAACGTGGTCGGGACCTCGTAGCCGTCCGCCTCGAACCGGTCCGGCTGGTACCAGACGAGCGACTTGAGGTCGGTCTTGACCGGAACCCCGTACTGCACGCCGTCGAGCTGTGCGTCGATCTGGAAGTCGTCCGCCCAGAACTCGTCGATCGTGGCGTCGACGTCTTCGGGTAGCTCGATGATGTTCCCGGCCGCCGCGAATTCTTTCAGCTTGCCCGGCTGCGGGAAGATCCCGATGTCGGGCGGGTTGCCGCCTTCGACCTGGGTGTTGATGTTGGCTTCCCAGTCGGCGTCACCGGAGAACTGGACCGTCAGATTGACGGAGTCGGCCCACGCCTGGAGCGTGTCGTTGATCGCGATGATCGACGGGTCGTCACGTTCGGATCCCGTGATCGTGACGGTCTCGCCGTCGAAGTCCATGTCACCGCCGGTGTCCCCAGCGTCGGTGGTCTCGGTTTCCGTGTCGCTGCCCGAGTCGCTGCTGCTGTCGTCGTCGCTGCCGCAGGCTGCGGCTACGAGTGACAGGGCGATCGGGACGGCGGCCAGCTTGAGCCAGCGCTTGTTCATTGGGTCCTCCCCCTTGGTGGATGTCGCCGAAATGTTTCGGCGATGTAAACGCTTACATACGGGGCGGGTCACCGTCAAGCCCAGAGGCAGTTGATCTGTCGGGATTCGGCTGATCGCGCCGCACGTCCGCGTGCTCAGCTCGGTGGGCCGGTGGTATTGCGCAGTACCAGTTCGATCGGCGACAGCACCGGCTCGAGACTCGTCGGTGTCGACGTCATGACGTCGATCAACGCTCGCGCTGCTGCGGCTCCCTGTGAGGGGACGTCCTGGCGAATCGTGGACAGTGAGAGCACGCGTGCGATGTCGTGATCGTCGACACCGAGCAGCGAGACATCGACACCCGGAACCAGGCCTCGTTGCGACAGCTCCATCAACGCTCCGAACGCCATCTCGTCGGACATGGCGAACACCGCGGTCGGCGGGTCGTCGAGGTCGAGGAGCGCAACCATTGCCTCTTGCCCACCGTCGATGCCGAAGTTGCCGCCGGTCAGGAGTGTCGGCTCGAACACGATGCCTGCAGCCCGCAGCTCCTCGTGGAATCCGGCGGCCCGCCGGCGCGGCACGTCGAAGTTGAGCGGGTCGGCCCCGAGTCCGCTGATGAGTCCAATGCGTCTGTGCCCGAGCTCGATCAGCGTGCGGGCGCCGATGCGACCGACCCCGACGTCGTCGATGAACACCGACGGAGCACCGGCCGCTCGGGTGCCGATGGTCGAGAGCGCGACGCCGCGCTCGCGCAGCGACGCGGCCTGAGCGTCGGTGGCGGGGATGTTCACCAGCACGACACCGTCGGTTCTCCGTTCGATCTGTGACCGTTCGTCGAGCAGACGGTTGCACTCGGTGATGCTCCCCACCCCGACCACGAGGAATTCGTAGCCCGACTCAGTGCAGACCGCCTCAGCACCGGCGATGACCGTCGAGAAGTACCAACTCGCGAGGTGCGGCACCATCACGACCACCGTGCGGGTCCGTCCCGCAGCCAGACGTGCCGCGGCCGGGTCGGGTTGGTAGTTCAGGTCGCGTGCGACCTCGAACACCCTCAATCGCGTGGACGCTGCAACGTTCGGCAGGCCGCGCAGGGCTCGACTCACGGTGGCGACCGAGACGTTGGCGGCCTCGGCGACGTCTTCGATGCGTGCTCGACGCGGCCGGAACGTGTTCGGAGCCCTCGACCCCATGCACGCCGAGTGTAAGCGTTTACAGCCGGTCCGAACAGTGCCGCCCGCCCGCTGGAGCTCGAAGCACGCCTGGTGAGATACGTTCCCACGTCGTGGACACGCCGACGGCCCCAGACGGCCCTCACGGGGAGTGGTGGCGGCACGCCGTCGTGTACCAGATCTACGTCCGGTCGTTCGCCGATGGCAACGGCGACGGCACGGGCGACATCGCCGGGATGCGATCTCGTCTCGGCTATCTGCGCGACCTCGGGGTCGACGCCGTCTGGATCAACCCGTGGTACCGGTCGCCGCTGCGCGATGGCGGCTACGACGTCGCCGACTACCGCGAGATCGACGAACGGTTCGGCAGCACGACCGAGGCCGAGGCCTTCATCGCCGACGCTGCCGACCATGGGATCCGGGTGATCGTCGACCTCGTCCCGAACCACACCTCCTCCGACCACGTCTGGTTCAGCGAGGCCCTCGCGTCACCATCGGGATCCGATGCGCGAGCGCGTTATCACTTCCTCGACGGTCGAGGCCCCGGTGGGGAGCTGCCACCGAACGACTGGCAGTCGGTGTTCGGCGGTTCGGCGTTTACCCGGGTCCCCGACGGCCAGTGGTACCTGCACCTGTTCGACGAGAGTCAGCCCGACGTGAATTGGGACCATCGCGCCGTGGCCGACGAGTTCGACGCCGTGATGCGATTCTGGCTCGATCGGGGCGCCGCAGGGTTTCGCATCGACGTGGCCCACTCGCTCACCAAGGCGCCCGGCTATCCCGATGCCGGCCTGGAGGTCAACGACGGCAAGGGAGGCGTCGAACCGATTCCGTACCTCGATCGCGACGACCTGCATCCGATCGTGCGCCGTTGGCGACGGGTGCTCGACGAGTACGACGACCGGATGATGGTGGCCGAGGCATGGGTGGCGGCCGAACGGCGCCCGCTCTACCTGCGGCCCGACGAGTACCACCAGGCGTTCGACTTCGACCTGTTGTCGGCGCCATGGGATGCAGAGCAGTTCGCCTCGATCATCGACGACAGCATGCGCGCCGCCCACGCTGTCGGATCGAACTCGACGTGGGTGCTGTCGAACCATGACGTGGTCCGCCATGCCACTCGGTACGGGCTGCCTGCCCGTGTCGAACCCGGGTTGTGGCTCCTCGATGGGCCGCGCGACGTACTCGACGCCGACCTCGGCGCGCAGCGCGCCCGAGCCGCAGCGTTGCTCACCTTGGCGTTGCCGGGTTCGGTGTACGTGTATCAGGGAGACGAACTCAGCCTGCCCGAGGCGTGGGACTTGCCGGTCGAGGTCCTGCAGGACCCGATCTGGCACGACTCGGGTCACACCGTCAAGGGACGCGATGGCTGCCGGGTTCCGATCCCGTGGGAGTCGACCGGGCCATCGCTCGGATTCGGCGATGCCGGCGCCTGGCTCCCGCAGCCTCCG
>JBGTIA010000094.1:0-8953 GCA_041745835.1 Ilumatobacteraceae bacterium
CGCCGAAGCCGCCTGGGCCGCCGGCCGACCCATCCCCTGACTCGACCACCCACCCGAGCGATGAGCGAAAAGCCGGGATCCGGGCGCTTCGCTCATCGCCTCCGAGTGCGGCCTGCGAGCGATGAGCGGACGGACGGCATCCGGGCGCTTCGCTCATCGCTGTCCGGTCGGAGTGCCAGCGCACGAGTTCACTAGCGTCGCGGTGATGACGGACACGATCGAGACCGAGTCGACGGCACGGGCACCGTTTGCGCCCTGGGACCGGCGCGACATCCCAGGATCGTTCAGCGTCGCAGAGACCGCTCGACGCGTCGGCAACTACAAGTGGACCGAGATGAAGCTGTTCGAGGCGCTCGGCGGCTGGGTGGCCACCGTGCCCGAACTCGACGTCAAGATGCGCCTCGGGACACACTGCTATCACCACGCCTGGCACGCCGACCTCTGGCACAAGCGGCTCCCGGAACTGCGCGAGATGAAGCCCGAGCGCCTCACCATGCCGGCGAACGACGCCATGGAGCGCTTCATCGAGGCGATGACCGAACCCGAGGCCCCCGAGCTGACGATCGAGAAGCTCGTCGGCGTCTACCGGGTGCTGATTCCGCGCTTCATCGCGGCGTACACCTATCACCGCAACAACACGAGCGAGATCACCGACGCGCCGACGATCCGCTCGATCAACTTCATCCTCCAGGACGAGTTCGACGACTGGCGCGACGGCGAAATGCTGCTGCAATCGCTGATCACCACAGCGAGCCACGTCGAACGCGCCGCTGCACACCAGTCCCGCCTCGAAGCGTTGATGGTCGAAGCTGGCGGCATCACCGGTGCGGATAGCATCGGTTCGGGCAACACCAGCACCACCACCACCACCACCGATCACAGCACTGAAGGGGGCGCCTGATGCGTCAGTTCTTTCCGGTCGAGGATCTCGCCCGAGACGAGCGGTTCGTGCAGACGAACATGGCCGAGCGCATGAAGGACGGTCGCACGGCGATCGACGTGAAGGAGTCGTCGGCCAAGAGCCGCGGTTCGGCCAAGCGGCTGACGCCCGAGCGCCACGACGCATCCGACGCGGCGCGTGGTCTGATGCACGGGATCATGGTCGGCGAGATCCAGGCGCTCGAAGGCGCCGGACGCACGGCCCACGACTTCGCTGCCGGCGACGGCACGAACGACACCGTGCCGTTCGAGTTGAAGCTCGACATGGCCCGCCAAGCGTGGGACGAGGCTCGCCACGTGGAGATCAGCGCCAAGCTCTCCGACTGGATGGGCACCGAGCTCGGCGAGTTCGCGGAGAACACCGTGCTGTTCGAAGCGGCGTGCTCGAACGATCCGATCCTGCGCCTCGCCGGGGTCAACCGTGCCCTCGAAGGCCTGGCGATCGACGTGTTCACGCAGATGAAGGAGTTCGGCGACATCGCCGGCGATCCGTACCTCGAGTTCTGCGAGGACTGGATGCTCGCTGACGAGGTCACCCACGTGAAGATGGGTTCCGACTGGTTGCGCAAGGTGACCGCCAACGATCCCGACCGCCGCACCAAGGCCCTCGAGTTCCAGCAGATCGTCGACAAGCTGTTCAGCTTCGGCGGCGCCCGCGGCGAGAGCCCCGAGAGCTCGTTCAGCCTCGCTCGGCGATTCCGCGAGTTGGCCGGGTTCACCGACGACGAGGTCGACACGATCTCGCAGATGGACGCCGAAGCCCTCGAGGAGCGCAAGGAAGCCGTGCGCAGATATCGCGAACGCGTCGGCGCCGACGCCTGACGCGCAGCATGTCCGACACGTCGACTGCAGCGGGCAAGGTGACCGTCACGCCCGAGGAGTTCTCATTCGTCAAGTACGACGCTGCGGAGATCGCTGCGCTCGTCGGAGAGCTCGCCGCGCAGTTGGAGATCGCCAACCCGATCAGGGTCGTCGTCGACGAGACCACGCCGCTCGCCAAGGTCTACGAGGAGATCGAGGCGGCGTCCTCCGATGCCACGATCACGCTGCACGCGCAGAGCGGGGCGCTCGAGGACCGACAGCACCCGATGTCGTTCAGCGCCTCGAATGCGCGGGAGGCGCTCGGTCGGATCCTGCTGCGAGCCCGGGACCGGATGCGTGCCGACTTCGCGGACGCACCCGCCGACCTCGACTTGACTCTGGCCGAGAACGCTGCGTGGGACACGTACTGCGCCGGGCGGCTCGCCCGGATGGGCGTCGACACCAATCGGCAGCGCTGGCGTTACAACCACCGCAACCGGTTCGGGTTCAACGACGACGTCGACAGCGACTTCGACCAACTGTGGGCCGCCGACGACCTCGCCTGGTCCGATCTCGCGTCGCCGACGCCCTGAAACAACACCGTTTGCGTGAGGATTTCGGTGGGACGGTCCACCGGAAACCTCACGCAAGCGTCGGGATGTGGGGATGCGGGGGGCTCAGACGTGACCGTGGCGGCGGGGGCGGACGATGGGGTTGCGCCATCCGAGGCCGAGCACCTTGCCCGACGGAGGCCAGTGATCGTCACGGCTGTAGGCCCACCACTCGAACGGGTTCAGGTAGTAGGCGCACGACTCGACGACCTTGGTGAACGACTGGGACCGATGCTTCACGGCCCAGACGATCATGCCCGCCGCGCCCCCGGCGAGCATCCAGCCGCCGTAGAGCAGCGGATAGATGGGTCCGAACCAGCGGGCCTGCCACACGTGGACGTCCTCGTGATCGGCCACCAGCCGCTGTCGGCGGGGTTGCGACGTGTCGCCGGCCCCGCTGATCACGTGGCCGACGGTGATGGCGAACCCGCGTCGTGGCACGAACCCACGCCGGAACACCTGCCGGTTCGACCGCCGACTCATCGAGGCGTCGTAACCGGGCTCCCCCCGCACCAGTCCCAGCACCTGCGACGCCAGTCCCGCCGCCGTCATCGGAATCGCCCATGTGGAGTCGAGCGTGAACGCAATGACCCCGGTCGAGCGGCCCCAGTCGTACACCCGTCGCCACCCGGTGATCACGCCGTTGGCGGCGCCGACCGCGACGAACGGCACGGCGAGGCCGATCGGCGCGCCCACGACTCCGGCGACGACGCCGCCGAGAGCGCCAACGGCGGCAGCCTCGACGAAGCTGCCGCCGTCGCGTTCGATCGGATCGGCGACGATGATCAGTTCCGCAGGTAGGACAGCAGGCGCAGCAGCTCGAGGTAGAGCCACACGAGCGTGACGACCAATCCGAGTGCCGCAACCCATTCGTAGGCCTTGGGCATCCCGGAGTTGGTGGCCCGCTCGATGAAGTCGAAGTCGAGTGCGAGGTTCATCGCTGCCAGGCCGCACACGAACACGGAGAAGGCGATGCTCAGCGCCATGTTGTCGCCGTTGAGGAACGGGAGCGACCCGCCGAAGAGGCTGAAGACGAACGAACCCAGGTACAGCACCATCACGCCGAGCGTGGCGAAGATGACGGCGCGGCGGAACTTGTCGGTCACCTTGATGATGCGGGTGCGGTAGAGCACGAGCATCACGGCGAAGACCGAAGCAGTGGCGAGGACCGCCTGGATGACGATGCCGTTGTAGAAGGTCTCGTAGCCCTTCGAGATGGCGCCGACGGCGAATCCGTAGCCGATGGCGTAGACCGGTCCGAGGAACTTGGCGAGGTTGGGTTTGCGCATCGCGACGAGGACCGCCACGAATCCGACGATGATGCCGACCATGGCAATGCCGGGGAACTGGTAGGTCTCGACGCCCTCGACGTCGACGGGGCCGGTCGCTGCGGACCAACCGAACGACGCCGACACCAACAGGATCGTCAGCAGCACCAACGAGGCCGTGATGGTGCCGTTGATCGTCATCGCCTTCTGCCAGCCCGACACCGGGCCGTCGGTGAGCGGCTGCGTGGTGGTGTGCGTCCCTGCGACGGGAGCACCCCAACCGGCTTGTCCGGCGCTGCCGGACTGGTTCACGTTGTAGTTCTGGGAGGCCGATTTGAACGACTCTTCGTTGAACACTGGATTCGACATAGTGGGGAAATTCTAGCGCGCATCACCAGCGAGGTGCCCTCGAACCACGGGCTTCACCGAGTTCTCACCATCCGCCCTGATGTCAGCAGCCTGGTGTCATCGCAGGTCGTGCGCGCTGGTCGCGTCCCACAGGTCGATGTCGGGCGCATTCGACAGCACCCCGACGCACGCGCTCGCCATGTCCACCATCACGTCGGAGTCGAAGTGGACGCGCTGGTGCTGCGGCGTCTCCCACTTCTGCACGATGAGGTGTCGCCCTGGCCGAGTGACGCTCGAGCACAGGTCGACATTGCGGCACCCGTCCTGCATCCGCGTGAGCACGACGTACTTCGACAGGATCGCAAGCAACGTCGCGTCGTCGGCCGCGTCGAACGTCATCGTCACCAACGTCAGTTCGACCTCGTCGACCGCGTGAGTCTCTGCACGATTCTCGGTACGGGTCCTTTTGTGGGTCGCTGCACGGGCCTCTTCATGATCATCGCTCATCGTGATCTCCTCCACATCCACATCTTGAACGGCGATATCGTGTTGCTGTTTGGCTCCATTGGTTGACGGAACGAACGGCGTCGGTATCGTGACGGACGTCTCATGTCGATCGTCGTGCACACTTCTCCGCAGACTTCGCCAACAGACACCCTCGCACGCCGAATCCTCCACGACGGCACCGACATCGTCGACGCCGTCGTCGAAACGACACAGTAGGAGCACCAGGTGGCCAAAGACCGCGTCGACCGCGACGACGAAGACCTCGTCCGTCTCTATCTCACCGACATCGGGCAGTACACGCTGCTGACGAAGGACGACGAGGTCCGCCTGGCCAAGGCCATCGAGGCGGGCAACGAGGCGATCGCCGAACTCGACGCCGGCGGAGAACTCACCGCAGCCAAGAAGCGTGAACTGCGCCGCACCGCTCGCCAGGGCGAGGAGGCCGAGCGCCAGTTCGTCCAGTCGAACCTGCGCCTGGTGGTGTCGATCGCCAAGAAGTACCAGGCATCGGGATTGCCGCTGCTCGACCTCATCCAGGAGGGCAACCTCGGACTGATGCACGCAGTCGAGAAGTTCGACTGGCGCAAGGGATTCAAGTTCTCGACGTACGCCACGTGGTGGATTCGCCAGGCGATCACCCGCGGCATCGCCAACACCGGTCGCACGATCCGCCTCCCGGTCCACGCCGGCGACACGCTCGCCCGCCTGCAGAAGGCGCGGTCGCGCCTCGAGCTGAAGTACGGGCGCCCCGCCACGCTGTCGGAGCTGGCCAAGGAAGTCGAGATGCCCGAGGACAAGGTGACCGAGGCGCTGCGCTTCGCTGCCGAGCCACTCTCGCTGTCGGAGCCGTTGCGCGAAGACGGCGACGCGGAACTGGGCGACGTCGTCGAGGACCGTTCGGCCGAGTCGCCGTTCGAAGTCGCTGCCACCGCCCTGCTGCCCGACGAGATCTCGCGCCTGCTCGCCCCCCTCGACGAGCGCGAGCGAGAGATCCTCAAGCTTCGCTTCGGCCTCGACCGCGGCGAGCCGCGCACGCTCGAAGAGGTCGGCGAACACTTCAACCTGACACGTGAACGCATCCGTCAGATCGAAGCGCGCGCCATGAGCAAGCTGCGCCACCCTTCGAGCGACACCGGCGCCCGCGACCTCCTCGCCGTCTGACCCGCAACGGCGCCGGCACCTTGCGGTGCGATGGCGCGAAATCCGGGCGATGTCGATCGAGCGTGTGTGACAGCGTGAGGGCATGAGTGATTTCGACATCCGGCCCGTGGCGGTCGAGGAACGACGCCGCGCCGTCGATGCGTTCCGGACCGCACTGTTGAGCGGGGCGGTCAACGACGACACCTTCGAGCAGGGCGCAGCGTCATGGGACGGTAGCGATTCGCTCGCCGCCTGGGACGGCGATCGGTGTGTCGGCGTGGTCGCTGCGTTCCGCTTCGAGTCGACCATCGCCGGCGGCGCGAGCGTGCCGACCGCTGGGGTGACCCGCGTCGGTGTCCTGCCGACCCACACGCGCCAGGGGGTACTCACGCGGCTGATGCACCGACTCCTCGTGGATTCCCACGAGCGGGGCAACATCCTCGCCACGCTGCATGCGAGCGAGACCCCGATCTACCGTCGCTTCGGGTTCGGGCTCGCGACCGACGCCTCGGCCGCCGTGATCAGCACCCGCGCAGCCAAGCCGTGGAGAACCCCTCCGGCCCCGGGCTCGATGCGGATCCTCCGGTACGACGAGGTCCTCGACGTCGTACCCGACCTGTACGAGCGCACCGCCCGCTGGCGAGTGGGCTCGATCAGTCGCCCGAACTGGATGTGGGAACGGATTCTCAAGGATGCGAGCCAGCCGCTGGAGACCCCCTACGGAAAGGGTTCGTTCGTGGCCGCGCACACAGATGCGGACGGCCGCGAAGACGGCTACGTGTACTACGAGGTCGCTTGGGACGAGTCGTTCGCCGCGAACCCGGTCGGCACGGGCAAGGTGCTCGACCTCTGGGGTGCGTCGCCGGTGGTCGAGCTCGAGCTGTGGCGGTTCCTGCTCGGCATCGATCTGGTCGTCAGCTGGAACGCGGAGATGCGACCGGTCGACGAACCGGTGCGCCGCGCGATGCACGACGCTCGGGCCTACGAGGTCAGGCAGCGCATCGACGACCAGTGGGTCCGCATCCTCGACGTCGAGGCCGCGCTGGCTGCACGTTCGTACACGCCCTCGGACCGCGCGGTGACCATCGAGGTCCGCGACCCGCTGTTCACGGCGAACTGCGGAACCTGGACCGTGTCCGGAGCTGGCTCGGCCCGAACCGATCGACGCTCCGACGTGAAAGTCGACATCGAAACCCTGTCGGCTGCCTACCTCGGTGCCGTGGCATGGCGCGACCTCGCAACGATCGGTGTCGCCACCGCGCCCGACGACGTGATCGGCAGCCTCGACGCTCTTTTCGCCGTCCGGCCGGCGCCGTTCTGCGGCAGCGGCTACTGACACACGCTCCCCGGTCAGGGCCCGGAGAAGACGCCGTCCTTGATGTCGTCGGTGCGCGAGAGGTACTCGGCCTTGGGGTCGTAGGTGTTGCCCCCTTCTTCCTCCCACCGGGCGATCTCGGAGCGACCGACGACGAACCAGTGCACCTCGTCGGGGCCGTCGGCGAGCCGCAGGGTGCGCTGCGAGGTGTACATGTCGGCCAACGGTGTCCACTGCGACACACCGGTCGCGCCGTGGATCTGGATCGCATTGTCGATGATCTCGCACACCCGGATCGGCACCATGGCCTTGATGGCGCTCACCCAGACGCGCGCTTCGGCGTTACCGAGTTCGTCCATGGCCTTGGCGGCGGTCAGGACCATGCGCCGCATCGATTCGATCTCGATGCGCGACTTGGCGATCATCTCGACGTTCTTGCCGAGGTTGCTCACGCGCTTGCCGAACGCCTCACGGGTGAGGCCACGCTTGACCATCAGCTCCAACGCCCGTTCGGCCGCACCGATCGAACGCATGCAGTGATGGATGCGACCAGGGCCGAGACGCACCTGGGAGATCTCGAAGCCACGACCCTCACCGAGCAAAACGTTCTCGTAGGGCACGCGGACGTCGTTGAAACGCAGGTGCATGTGACCGTGCGGCGCGTCGTCCTTGCCGAACACGTGCATCGGCCCGAGGATCTCGACGCCGGGCGTGTCCATCGGGACGAGGATCTGCGACTGGCGTTGGTGCGGAGGGCCATCGGGGCTCGTCTGCACCATGGTGATCATGATCTTGCAGCGGGGGTCGCCGGCGCCGGAGATGTAGTACTTCTCGCCGGTGATCACCCATTCGTCGCCGTCGCGCACCGCCTGGCAGGCGACGTTCTTCGCGTCGGACGACGCCACGTCGGGCTCGGTCATCGCGTAGGCGGAGCGGATCTCGCCACGCAGCAGCGGCTCGAGCCACTGCTGCTTCTGCTCGGGCGTGCCGACACGCTCGAGCACCTCCATGTTGCCGGTGTCGGGAGCCGCACAGTTCATCGACTCAGACGCGAGTGGGTTCTTGCCGAGCTCCATCGCGATGTAGGCGTAGTCGAGGTTGTTCAACCCCTGGCCGGTCTCGGCGTCGGGGAGGAAGAAGTTCCACAGCCCCTGTTCCTTCGCCTTGTCCTTGACCGATTCGAGCAACTCCAGCTGCCCCTCGCCGTAGCCCCAGTGGTCGCTGCGGCCCTGGCCGAGGCGGAAGAACTCCGCCGTGATGGGCTCCACCTCGGTGTAGATGAACTTCTTGACGGCGTCGTACAGCGGTCGGACGCCCTCGGACATCCGGAGGTCATACATGTCGGGGGTGGATTCGAGACCGGCCATTGCTTCTCCCAGGGTTCGGCGGATCTCTCAAACCTAGTGACGGTCGACATTGGCCGACGTATCGACCGGGCCGATGGTGATGCGGCCCGACGCTGCGGCGGTGATCTCGTCGATGTCGTGTTCACCACCTCAGTGCTCCGTCGCCGAGCGGCGTGGTCGGCCGCGTCCAACCGACGTCGAGGCCGTCGACGTCGACGCACGGACCCAGATGCTCGACGATTCCGAAGCCGGTTTCTGATCGCTGCAGCGTCGGGAGGATCCCCGCTGGTGTCCCGACCCCACCGAGCCGCCCGACCCTCAGCATCCATGCAGCGGTCTGGCAGAGCGAGGCGTCCACGCGTGTGGCGACACCGTCCGCCAGTGATGCATCGAGTGCGTCCATGATTCCCGCCGCCATCACGAAGCCGGTGGTGTAGTCCGTGAACGCGCACGGCAACATCGCAGGCTCGTGGTCGCCGAGTGGGTCGAGGCACAGCCCACTCGTCGACTGGGCCAACTGCTCCCAACCGGCACGATCCGACCACGACCCCTCGTGACCGAACGCCGACACCGACGCGAACAGGCCGCCGAATCCGTCGGCGCGCAGCGATGCTTCGTCGAGGCCGTAGCGCCCCAGGACGCCGGGTCGATATCCCTGCACGACGACGTCGGCGTCGA
>JBGTIA010000095.1:0-4046 GCA_041745835.1 Ilumatobacteraceae bacterium
CCGGCAAGGTCGTTGTACCAGTGGACCCGCCACAGGTTGCGAGCGTCGGGGCCCTGCGGATCGGCGTCGCCGACCTTGGCGGCATGATCGAAGGTGGAGGGGTCCTCGAGCTGGGCGAACGTCGGCAGCGTGATGCCCTGCGCCCGGAAGCGCTCGACGCTGTTGGCGAGCGCCGCCTCGTCGACGATCCGGTCGGCCAACCCGAACTGGTTCTCGAGCGCGTGGGTGGTGGCGTCGTCGACGACGGGGGCTGCGGTCACCTTGACATTCTGTCAAAGGGTCCGGAGAAGTGCTCGGTTCGTCACGCCAGGACCCAGACCCCAGGCGTGACTACCAAAGGGGCGCTACACCGGTACCGGTATACTGGACTCGTGGCAACGGAGACGTACTCACGGCACTTGATCCGCATTGCGCGGCGTCAGGCGGGGCTCACGCAGCAGACGCTGGCAAGACGTGCGGGCACCAGCCAGGCTGCGGTGTCTGCGTACGAATCGGGGCGGCGCTCCCCGTCGGTCGACACGCTCTGTCGGCTCCTCGCGGCCGCCGGCTACGAGGTCCGAATGCGCCTCGATGCACCCGACACGCACGCGCCTGCGCTCGCCGCGGCCGAGGAGTTGCTTCCTCGGGACCAGGTCGATCGTCAGCGCGACCTCGAGCGCCAGCGAGTCGAACGAGTCATCAGCGGCGCCTGAACTCAACGCTGCCGCGATCGCCGGCGTGCTCAACCGGCATGGCGTTCGGTACGTGGTCATCGGCGGAATCGCTGCACAGCTTCGCAATCTGCCGGTGCCGGCCACCATCGACATCGACATCACACCGTGACGAGACCAGCGCAACCTCGATGGAGCGAGCGCTGGGTACGCCGATCTTCACCGAACCTCGTCGCCAGCGTCGTTGGGCGATGAGCGAGTGATGGTCATCAGCGTTGCGACCTGGGAGTCACTGAAGCTGGCGACCGGTCGGGCCAAGGACCTCGAGCATCTCGACCGCTACTACGAGGCTCGCAAGCTCGACGAATGATCGCTGCGGGTCACCTCTTGTGGGCCAACGCCCTGGCGCGACAAGCCCCGCTACGTGCTGGAGCCGCCGAACCCGATCGCTGAGGTCTTGAGGATTTCTTGATCGATGTTCATCCGAGACCACTGAGTGGTCCGTAGAGGTGCTGTCAGTCACCCCTACGAAAGGACACGTCACATGAAGCGCATCATCCTCACCGGAGTGGTCTCCGCCGTCGCCGCCGTCAGCTTCGCCGGCACCGCCAGCGCTGCGAGCGCCGCTATTGATCCCGCCAAGCCCAACTGCTTCGGCCAGGTGCACAAGGCCGTCAACGCCGCTGACGCGCTTGTGCCCGGTGTCGACAACGTCGGGGTGCTCTTGAAGGAAGTCATCAAGGGCAACGGACAGGACAAAAAGGCGTTCGTCAACGAGAACATCTGCTGAGCCACTGTTCTTCGAGAGCCTTGCTGGCGGCTCGGACCTCATCGGTCCGGGCCGCCGCAGCGCTTTCTGGGACAACACGGGTCTGACCCGTGTTGTCCCTCCGGTCAGAAGGGGCGGTCGTCGGGGGGAAGGGTGCTGGGGCCGACGTGGGTGTCGAGCCAGGCGCAGAGGTCTGCCGCGCCGGTCCATGAATCACGAACACGTTTGGCGGCGCCTGCGGTGTGGATCCACTTCGGGACGCCGAACTGGCGCGTGACGATCAGGCCCTTGCGCCGAAGCAGCTCGATACGGGGATGGTCCTTCGGGTAACCGCGGGGTGCGGTCTTGAGCTCGCCGATGGCACCGATCGAGTACTTCCGTCGTTCAGCGTCGGAAACGAGCGCGGCGAGTTCCGAGCCGGTCGCCTCGCCGTCGATCGCCGCACGGAATCGCTCGAGTTGGTCCTTGGCCATCGCGTAGTAGCCGGCGCCGACCATCACACCCTCGGCGGAGAACTGGACGTAGTGGCCGGTGCCGCCTTCCGATTCGCCGTAGGCGCCCTGCGCCGTCTTGTACGGCGGCTTGTTCTTCGAGAAGCGCACGTCGTTGTACGGCCGGAACATGTGGAACGGCCCGAAGTCGGCGAGCGCGTCCGTCAGCTCGACCATCGGGCCCTTGACGAACTCGTCGTACCGACCCTTGTTCGCCTGCCAGAACGCACGGGAATTGTCGGCGCCCAGCTGTTCGTAGAACTCGATCCCCTCGGCCGGAAAACCACTGAACGCCATTTCGGCAACGTAGTTGGCGCACTCACCAGAGTGGTACGGGTCCGTTACAGAACGCGGTCACTTCCAACGTCAGGTCGGCGGCGTTGGTGGTGGACGGCCGTGACGATGAGCGCGTCGGTCGTCGCTCGGTAGCGGATCACGAACGGGAAGCCATCTGAAGCAACCTTGCGTTAGATGATTTCGCCGGCCTCACCGACGAGAACCGGCGTGCCGCTATTCGGCCACCGAGTCGCTCGCTGGATGGCGGCCTCCACCGCTGACAGGAACCGATCCCCGAGCCCTGCACTCTGTCCGTCGTACCAACTCCAAGCCTCGATGAGATCGACTTCGACGAGCGGGTGGAGTCTGACGACGAGGGTCACGAAGACGCTGGGGACGAGCGCCGCTTGTCGACCTGCTGGACGAGGTGCTCCCAGGTCACGAGGTCCGCATCACCCGAATCGAGCTGCTGCGCTCGACGTTCGGTCTCCACGGACCAGAGCCGCTCGACCTCAGCTTCATCGACGTCAGCGGCGTCTTCCGCATCGAGGCTGGCCAGCAAGCTTGACGCGACCATCGCACGATCCTGCGCGGGAAGTGACAAGGCTTCCTCGAGCAAGCTCGGCGCTGTCTTCGCCACGTTGGCATGGTACCTCGATGCGGACGCCGTCGTCAGCCGTCGAGGTCGTCGCTTGGCCGCGCTGCTCTCAGGAATGACGGGGGCATCATCGAAGTAGCGCGACCCGAAAATTCAGAGCCGAGATGGCGCCACACGAAACGCAGGCTCCGAATTTCAGGAGGGTGGCGGGCCTGCGCGGCGACGCCATCGCGTAGGTTCTGGCGCATGGCAGACCTGTTCCTGGGCGGATCGATCGACCCCGCAACGCACGAACGCACGACCTCCGACGCCACGAGCAACGTCACGGTCCCGACCGATGCCTTCACCACGCACGGCGTGATCGTCGGGATGACCGGCTCGGGCAAGACCGGGCTCGGCGTGATCCTGATCGAGGAAGCCCTGCGCGCCGGCCTGCCGGTGCTGGCGATCGACCCCAAGGGCGACCTGACCAACCTCTGCCTGACCTTCCCGAACCTCGCCCCTGCCGACTTCCGCCCGTGGATCGACGAGGCCCAAGCGCGCAACGCCGGCGAGACCCCCGACGAGTTCGCCGCCAGCCAGGCGGCACTCTGGACCAAGGGGCTGGCCGGATGGGGTCTGTCGGGCACCGACATCGGCGCCCTGCAAGCGAAGACCGACTTCACGATCTACACCCCCGGCTCGCAGTCGGGTGTGCCGCTGAACATCGTCGGTTCGCTGCAGGTGCCCGCCGACATGACCGACGCCGAGGCGGTCGCCGACGAGATCGAGGGCTACGTCACCGGCCTCCTGGGCCTGGTCGGCGTCGCCGCCGATCCGCTGTCGAGCCGCGAGCACATCTTGCTGTCGAACCTCGTCCACCACTCGTGGAGCGAGGGCCGAGCGCTCGACCTCACCGCACTCGTCGGCATGGTCCCGGCCCCGCCGATCCGCAAGCTCGGCGTGTTCGACGTCGACCAGTTCTTCCCCGCCGACGATCGCATGGCCCTGGCGATGAAGCTCAACGGCCTGCTGGCGTCGACGTCGTTCGCGTCATGGGCGATGGGCGAGCCGCTCGACGTCCAGTCGCTGCTCTACTCCCCCGACGGCCGCGGCCGCTGCGCCATCGTCACCACCGCGCACCTGTCCGATGACGAGCGCCAGTTCGTCACGTCGCTGCTGCTGTCGAAGCTCGTCACCTGGATGCGCCGCCAGAGCGGCACCACCGACCTGCGGGCGATGCTCTACATGGACGAGGTGGCCGGCTACCTCCCACCCAGCGC
>JBGTIA010000096.1:0-6907 GCA_041745835.1 Ilumatobacteraceae bacterium
GGCACGGTCGCGGCGGCGTGGGGTGGCGTCACGACGATCGTCGACTTCGCCGTGCAGAACACCGGCTTCAGCGTGCAGGATCGTCTCGCCGAGTGGCACGAGAAGGCGGCGGGCAACTGCGCGATCGACTACGGCTTCCACCAGATCATCGGCGGTGTCGACGAGGAGTCGCTGAAGGCGATGACGTACCTCGTCGACAACGAGGGCATCACCAGCTTCAAGCTCTTCATGGCGTATCCGGGAGTGCTGTACTCCGACGACGGTCAGATCCTTCGGGCGATGCAGAACGCGTCGGAGTCCGGGGCGATGATCATGATGCACGCCGAGAACGGCATCGCCATCGACGTCCTCGTCGCGCAGTCGATCGCCCGTGGCGACACCGACCCCAGGTTCCACTCGCTCACCCGCCCGGCCGAACTGGAATCGGAGGCGACGCATCGGGCGATCCAGCTCGCGAAGGTCGCAGGCAACGTGCCGTTGTACATCGTGCACATGTCGGCCTCGGGGGCGTTGGAGGAGGTCGCTGCGGCGCAGCACGCCGGGCTCAACGTCTTCGCAGAAACCTGCCCCCAATACCTCTACCTCACGCTCGAGGACCACCTCGCCCAGCCGGGCTTCGAGGGTGCGAAATGGGTGTGCTCCACCCCGTTGCGCACCAAGCACGAGCACCATCAGGCCGACCTGTGGAAGGGCCTGCGCATGAACGAGCTGGCCGTCGTGTCCACCGATCACTGCCCGTTCTGCTTCAAGGACCAAAAGGAGCTTGGGCTCGGGGACTTCTCCAAGATCCCCAACGGCATCGGCGGCGTCGAGCACCGCATGGAGCTGCTCTACCAGGGTGTCGTGCTCGGCGAGATCAGCCTCGAACGATGGGTCGAGACGTGCTGCACGACGCCGGCGCGCATGTTCGGCCTGGACTCGAAGGGCGTCATCGAGTCCGGCGCCGACGCCGACATCCTCGTGTGGGATCCGAAGTCGAAGACCAAGATCGGCATCGACGACAAGCACCACATGAACATGGACCACTCCGCCTACGAGGGCTTCGAGATCGACGGCAAGGTCGACACCGTCCTCAGCCGCGGCACGGTCGTCATCGAGAACGACACCTACGTCGGAACCAAGGGCCACGGCAAGTACGTCAAGCGCGGCCTGAGCAAGTACCTGCACTGATGGGACAACACGGGTCAGACCCCCGTTGTCCGGTTGCCATGTTGGCAACGTCAGCTCAACAATGCGGACAACGGGGGTCTGACCCGTGTTGTCCGCCTTCGATCTCTCAACGAGGACACATCACATGAATCGCATTTCACATTGGATCGACGGGAGCGTCGTCGAGTCGGCTTCCGGGCGCAGCGCGCCGGTTTTCAATCCGGCAACCGGAGAGCAGAGCGGCGCTGTCGACCTCGCCAGCGTCGACGAGGTCGACAGCGCCGTCGCCGCAGCCAAGGCGGCGTTCCCCAGCTGGCGTGGTACCTCGCTGTCGAAGCGCGCCGAGATCATGTTCCGTCTGCGCGAACTCGTCGACGCGAACCGCAAGGAGATCGCAGGTCTCCTCACCGCCGAGCACGGCAAGGTGCTCACCGACTCGCTCGGCGAGGTCGCCCGCGGTCTGGAGAACATCGAGTTCGCGTGCGGCATCCCGCAGCTCATCAAGGGGGACTACTCCGAACAGGCATCCGCCGGAGTCGACGTGTACTCGATTCGCCAGCCGCTCGGCGTGGTCGCCGGGATCACCCCGTTCAACTTCCCGGCGATGGTCCCGATGTGGATGTTCGCCAACGCGCTGGCGTGCGGCAACACGTTCGTGCTCAAGCCGAGCGAGAAGGACCCGTCGGTGTCGCTGTTCATGGCCGAGTTGCTGGCCCAGGCCGGGCTCCCGTCGGGTTGCTTCAACATCGTTCAGGGCGACAAGGTTGCTGTCGACCGGCTCCTCGAGCACGACGACATCGCAGCGATCAGCTTCGTCGGATCGACCCCGATCGCGAAGTACATCTACGAGACCGGGACGGCGAACGGCAAGCGTGTCCAGGCGTTGGGCGGGGCGAAGAACCACATGCTCGTGCTCGGTGATGCCGACGTCGACATGGCGGCCGACGCAGCGATCGGAGCCGGGTACGGCTCGGCGGGCGAACGCTGCATGGCGATCAGCGTGGTGCTGGCTTCGGAGTCGATCGCCGACGAGCTCGTCGCAAAGATCGCCGAGCGCATCCCCGGCGTGAAGGTCGGTCCCGGCAACGAGACCGGCAACGAGATGGGCCCACTGATCACCGCCGAGCACCGCGACCGGGTGCGTGGCTACGTCAACAATGCGCCGGAGGAGGGTGCCACCCTCGTCGTCGACGGGCGCGCTGATGTCCCAGCCGATGGGTTCTTCCTCAACCCGACGCTCATCGATCACGTCACGACCGACATGTCGTGTTACCGCGACGAGATCTTCGGCCCGGTCCTGAGCGTGGTTCGCGTGAGCGGTTACCAGGAGGGCCTCGACACCATCAATGCCAACCCGTATGCGAACGGCACGGCGATCTTCACCCGTGACGGTGGCGCTGCACGCCAGTTCCAGTTCGACGTGGAGGTCGGCATGGTCGGCATCAACGTGCCGGTTCCCGTCCCCGTCAGCTACTACAGCTTCGGCGGTTGGAAGGCGAGCCTGTTCGGCGACACCCACATGTACGGGCCGGAGGGCATCAACTTCTACACCCAGGCCAAGGTCGTCACCAGCCGTTGGCCGGACCCGTCGACGAGCACCATCGACCTCGGATTCCCGGAGACGCGCTGATGGACATCGGAGTCGTGCTCCAGACGACGCCTCCTGCGGCGCGGGTGATCGATCTGGCCAAGCGGGCAGAGAGCTACGGGTTCAGCCACGTCTGGACGTTCGACTCGCACATCCTGTGGGAGGAGCCGTACGTCATCTACTCCAAGATCCTCGACGAGACCCGCAACGTGATCGTCGGGCCGATGGTCACCAACCCGGCGACGCGTGACTGGACCGTGACAGCGTCGACGTTCGCAACGCTCAATGAGATGTACGGCAACCGCACCGTGTGCGGCATCGGTCGCGGCGACTCAGCAGTACGAGTCACCAATGGCAAGCCGACCACGCTCGCCACGATGCGCGAGTCCATCGAGGTGATCCGCGAGCTCGCCAACGGGCGCAGCGTCGACTACAAGGGCTCCACGATCACCCTGCCGTGGGCGTCGAAGAGCCGACTCGGGGTGTGGGGAGCCGGCTACGGGCCGAAGGCGCTGCAGTTGATCGGCGAGACCTGCGACGGGTTCATCCTGCAGCTCGCCGACCTGTCGATTGCCGAGTGGACCATCGGCGCCGTCCGCTCGGCGGCCTCCGATGCCGGCCGCGATCCCGACGACATCACCGTGTGCGTCGCCGCCCCGGCCTACGTGGGCGACGATCTGGCGTACATGCGCGATCAGTGCAGGTGGTTCGGCGGCATGGTGGGCAACCACGTCGCCGACATCGTCGAGCGCTATGGCGAGTCGGCGGCAGTTCCGGCGGCGCTCACCGACTACATCAAGGGTCGCGAGGCGTACGACTACAACCAGCACGGGCAGGCCGGCAACACCCACACGTCGTTCGTACCCGACGAGATCGTCGACCGTTTCTGCGTCCTCGGGCCGGTCGAGGCGCAGCTCGAGCGGCTCCATGCGCTCCGCGCTCTCGGAGTGGACCAGTTCGCGATCTACCTCCAGCACGACGGCAAGGACCACACGCTCCAGCAGTACGGCGAGCACGTGATACCGGCACTCAGGGAGCAAGCGCTTGCCCGCTCGTGACGGCGCGCCCATGATCCGGCGAGGGATGCGTCGGGCCGTGCTCTTCGTGCTCGCCCTTGCCGGCGTGGCGGCGCTCTGGGAGTTCTACAAGCTCGTCGGACCCGAGGCCGGCGCCGAGGTGTTCGGCTGGCGCGTGATCCCCAAGGCGAGCGATCAGGCGATGCCGCACACGTGGGAGATGGCGAGCCGGCTGTTCGACCCGGAGGTGCGCGGCAGGGACACCCCGATCTGGCTGGCGATCCTCGGATACAGCTGGTACACGTTCCGCATGGCCCTTGTCGGGCTGTTGCTCGGCGCAGTCTTCGGCATCGCGTTGGCGATCGTGATGGCCCGGTTCAAGGTCGTCGAGCGCGGGCTGCTGCCGTACGTCATCGCGTCGCAGACGGTGCCGCTCATCGCGCTCGCTCCCCAGGTGGCCGCCCTCGGCGGGAACTGGGACCTTCCGAAGTGGATGTGGGTGTCCGCGCTCGGAGCATTCCTTGCGTTCTTCCCGATCTGCGTCGCCACGCTGAAAGGCCTCAGCTCGGCACCGGCGGCGTCGCTCGAGCTGATGGACAGCTACGCCGCGAGTTGGACCACCACCCTGGTCAAGCTCCGGTTCCCGGCTGCGATCCCGACCATGGTGCCGGGACTGAAGCTGGGCGCGACCGCTGCGGTGATCGGCGTGATCGTGTCGGAGATCTCGACCGGCGTTCGCGGTGTGGGCTTCGCGGCGCTGACGTACGGCCAGAAAGCCACGAGCGATCCAGCGCAGGTCTACACGGCGGTGTTCGGTGCCGCGACGCTCGGTCTCGTGATGTTCGGATTCGTGGTCCTCGTCGAAGCGGTGATGATGCGCAACCGGCCCGCCGAGGCGATCGGATGAGCTCCGTGAACGCGTCGATCAACCCGTCGGCCTCGGCGGCGGTCGTCGTCGAGCGGACGTCGATGGTGTTCAACCAGGGTCGATCGAACCAGGTCGACGCGCTGGTCGACATCGACCTGGTGGTCGCACCGCAGGACTTCGTCGCGCTGATCGGACCATCCGGGTGTGGCAAGTCGACACTCCTGCGGCTCATCGCGAACCTGATCGAGCCGACCTCGGGCACCGTGCTCGTGAACGGCAAGTCGGCGAGCCAGTCGCGCCTCGACCAGGACTACGGCATGGCCTTCCAGCAGTCCGGTCTGTTCGAGTGGCGCACGGTTCGCAAGAACATCGAGCTCCCACTGGAGTTGAAGGGTTGGGGCAAGAGCCAACGTCGGCAGCGCGCCGACGAGATGCTCAACCTCGTCCAGCTCGCCGAGTTCGGTGATCACCTGCCGTGGCAGCTGTCGGGTGGCATGCAACAGCGCGTTGCGATCGCTCGAGCGCTCGCCGCTCATCCGCCACTTCTGTTGATGGACGAACCATTCGGCGCGCTCGACGAGATGACGCGTGAGCACATGCAGGCCGAGCTGTTGCGCATCTGCGCAGCTGCGGACACCACCGTCGTGTTCGTCACCCACTCGATTCCCGAGGCCGTGTACCTCGCCAATCGTGTCGTGGTGATGTCGGCACGGCCAGGCCGGATCACCGATGTGATCGACGTCGACCTCGGACGCGATCGTGACGAGGACACCCGCGAGGACGACTCGTTCTTCAAGAAGATCACCGAGGTGCGCGAGGCGCTCCGGCGCGGTGATGGCGGTCCGTCGGTGGAGACTCCGCTGGTGCGGGGGATCGAGGACCGATGAGCGCCCTGGGTTCGGTCTCGCGGATGATCGTGCCACCGCTGATCGTGGGCGGGCTGTTCGTCGGGACGTGGGAGTTGATCGTTCGGATCTTCGATATCCAGCCGTTCCTCCTCCCGGCGCCATCGGCCATCTGGTCGGCGCTGGTCGAGAACGTGGACAAGGTCTGGGACGCCATGGTGGTGACCGGCTCGAACGCCGTGGTGGGGCTCGTGTTCGGGGTGATCTGCGGTGTGGCGCTGAGCTTCGTCCTCATGCGATTCAACGCGCTGAACGAACTCGTGACGCCGCTCGCCATCGCGCTCAACGCAATCCCGATCATCGTGCTGGTGCCGGTGTTCAACAACATGTTCTCGAGCACCACCGAGGTACCGCGTCGCCTGATGGTCACGCTGGTGGTGTCGTTCATCGTGCTCGTCAACGTGGCCAAGGGTCTGCGTCAGGTGAGCCCGCTCCACATGGAACTCATGCACTCGTACGCCGCCTCGAAGTCCGAGATCTTGCGCAAGACCCGCATCCCGAACGCGTTGTCGTACCTGTTTACGGCGCTGAAGATCGCGGCGCCGGTCGCCGTGATCACCGCCTTCGTGGCGGAGTACTTCGGCGGCAGTCAGAACGGGCTGGGGTACGGGATCACGTCGAATGCCGCCGTCTCGCGGACGGCAGCCTCGTGGGCCTACGTGATCGGCGCCTGCACGCTCGGACTCGTCTTCTACCTGGCGGCGGTTCTGCTGGAACGGTTCGTGTCGCCGTCCCAGCGATCGACGGCCTCTCGGCCGTCACCTGCAACACCAACACCATCAACACCACAACCACAACCACAACCACAACACACAGGGGGCCTCGCCCCCGGGGGAGCAACAACATGAACAAGCAACGGATCAGACTTGCCACGGCGGGTCTCGTCGTCGTGGCCCTGCTGGCAGCATGTGGCAGCGACGACGACGATGCCGGTACGGAGTCGGCGTCCACCGACGCCGAAACCGAAGGGACCGAAACCGAAGGGACCGACGCGGCGACCGAGGGCACCGCAGCGATGGGCGAGTGTGAAACGCTCGAGCCCGTCAGCCTGCAGCTCCAGTGGTTCACCCAGGCGCAGTTCGGCGGCTACTTCGCTGCCCAGGACCAGGGTTTCTACGAGGCCATGTGTCTCGACGTCACCATCGTGGAGGGCGGCGTCGAGATCGTGCCGCAGACCCAGCTCGCGAACGGCGACGTCGACTTTGCCCTGGCGTGGGTGCCGAAGGCGCTCGCCAGCCGCGAGGCCGGTGCCGACATCGTGAACATCGCGCAGATCTACCAGCGCTCCGGCACGCTCCAGGTGAGCTTCGTCGACGCAGACATCACCACGCCAGAGGACTTCGCCGGAAGGACGATCGGCAACTGGGGCTTCGGCAACGAG
>JBGTIA010000097.1:0-13014 GCA_041745835.1 Ilumatobacteraceae bacterium
CAACCTCGGGACGTGAGACGAGTGCTCGGGCGACGGCGACTCGCTGCTGCTGACCGCCCGACAGCTCGCTCGGGCGGTGACGCACACGATCCTCGAGACCGACGACGCCGACGATTCCGTCGACCCATGCGTCGTCGACCTTGGCACCCGACAGACGGATCGGCAGCACGATGTTCTCGTAGGCGTCGAGTGTCGGCAGGAGGTTGAACGACTGGAACACGAATCCGATGCGCTCGCGGCGCAGGGTCGTGAGGCGACGATCGTTGAGGGTGCCGAGCTCGGTGTCGCCGAGCCACACCTGGCCCGACGTGAGGTTGTCGAGGCCGGCCAGGCAGTGCATCAGGGTGCTCTTGCCGGAGCCCGACGGACCCATGATGGCGGTGAAGCGACCGGCGGGGACGTCGACTGACACGTTGTCGAGTGCGACCACGCGGGTGTCGCCGGAACCATGGATCTTCGTGGCCGAGACGGCCCGGACGGCCGGGGGGCGAACCGTCCGGGCCGCTGCGGGAGCGGGGAGAGCAGATGGCGTGAGGGTTGTGGACATGCCTCGAACGTACGGATCCTGGGCTCGCAGTTCGATGGGGCGCCCCGGTGTCTCCTCCCTGGGGTATGCCCTACCCGGCGACCCCCTGCGGTGGGAGCGAAGTACGGTTCGGCCATGGGCTTCTTCCGCCGCCGGGGCGACGGCGCCGAGACTTCCGTTCCGGCGCTCGTCGTCGAGTACTGGCAGGGCCGCGAGACGCCCCATGCGTCGTTCGGAGAGACGAAGACCGTCTCGACACGGTTCACCGCAATGGTGCGACTCGAAGGAGCCGCCGACATCGTCGAGGTCTCCGGCAAGCTCCCGTTCTGGGTCGGCTGGTTGATCGTCGAGGGAGACACGATCACCGTGTTGACCGACGCTGTCACGGGCCGCCCGACCGATTTCGACCGGGCCGAACTCGAGCGCCAGATGACGCTGCGAATGAACGTGTACGACGCCGAGAGCAAACGACGCTCGTCGCTCCGCTACGAGTTCCGCGAGGCAGGTTTCTCGAAAGAGGAGTTCCGCAATGCCAAGGAGTCCGCCAAGGCGCTCGGCAAGCTGCCGCGAATGTGGAAGGACGCGGTGTTCGAGAAGCCGCACCCGGGTGGCGGTCTCTCGGACGACGATCCGCTCCTCCAACCGATCGACGGCGTCGACTTCGACACGTGGGTCGGCGTCCAGGCCGACATCGTCCGCCAGAAGGTCGCCAAACGCGACTACGACGACCTGGCCCAGCGCCGCGGGGTGCCGCCGGGCCGGTGGGAGGAGATCGAGTCGGCCTGGCGGCAGCGGCTGAAGGGCAATCCGGGACTCGCGCAGCGCTTCGGTGAGGCGTATCAGGCAGCTCTCCACGCCTGAACCTCTTTCGAAACTGCTCATCTGGGCGACGTGGCCCACCGATGACGCCTGCTAGTCAGCAGATGACTATGTTGGATCGATGGGGTTGCAGAGGTGATCCGACCCGCCCGTCGCCGTGCCGTGCACGTCCTCGTCGGCTCGCTGGCGTTGTTCGGTCTCACGGCGGCGTCATGCACCGACGAGGGTGCGGTCGTCGACATCGCCGAACCGGCAGCTGGGCCGGTGGCATCGACGTCGGGTGAGGTGGTCGTGTTCGCCGCAGCGTCGCTGACCGAGGCCTTCACCGAGCTGGGTGATGCGTTCGCCGAGACGTCCGCGGACGCGTCGGTGACGTTCAACTTCGCCGCCTCGTCGGAGCTCGCTGCCCAGGTCATCGAGGGAGCTCCGGCCGACGTGTACGCCTCGGCGGACCTGGCCAGCATGGCCAGGCTCGTCGATGCCGAGGCGACGGTGGGCGAGCCGGCCGTGTTCGCGGCGAACCTGTCGCAGATCGTCGTCGCCGAGGGCAACCCGTTGGGGATCACCGGTGTCGAGGATCTCGCCGACGGCGATCTGATCGTGGTGACATGCGCACCTCAGGTGCCGTGTGGCTCCTACGCGACGCAGATCTTCGAGAACGCAGGCGTCGCGATCAAACCCGCCTCGTTCGAGGAGAACGTCAAGGCAGTCGTGACCAAGGTGACCTTGGGCGAAGCGGATGCGGGGATCGCCTACGCAACCGACGTGAACGCGGCGGGCGACGCTGCGTCCGGTGTCGAGATCCCCGCCGATCTGAACGTGGTCGCCGAGTACCCGATCGTCCTCACGACCGAAGCCCCGAACCCCGACGGCGCGCGGGCGTTCATCGACTTCGTGCTCAGCGACGCCGGGCAGGCGATCCTGGCCGGCTACGGATTCACCTCCCCATGACCGACACCGCCGCACCGACTCGACCAGCGGTGGCAGGTCGCCGAAGTCGCCCAAAACGCGTGGGGCGCGTGGGTCGCGTGGGCCGCGAGCGGCTTCCCTGGCCGGCGCTCGTCCTTGCGTGCGGAGCGATCGCCTTCTTCGCGCTCCCGTTCATCGGGCTGCTGTGGCGGGCGCCGTGGGGGCAGCTCGGCGACGTGCTCGGGCGTCCGTCCGTCCGCGATGCGTTGTGGCTGTCGATCAGGACCTCGACCGCATCGACCGTGGTGTCCGTCGTCTTCGGCGTGCCACTCGCGTGGCTGCTGGCGCGCGTCGAGTTCCCCGGTCGCGGGTTCGTGCGTGCGTTGGCGACGCTCTCCATGGTGCTGCCCCCGGTTGTCGGTGGCGTTGCGCTGTTCGCCTCGTTCGGACGCCGCGGGCTGTTCGGCCAGTACTTCGACGAATGGTTCGGGCTCAGCCTGCCGTTCACGACCGCCGGCGTCGTGGTGGCCCAGACGTTCGTCGCCATGCCGTTTCTCGTACTCACCGTGGAGGCTGCGCTCCGTCAACTCGATCACCGTGTCGAGGACGCTGCTCGGACGTTGGGGGCGAGCCGCTGGTACGTGTTCTCACGCGTCACGCTGCCCACGATCCGGCCTGCACTCGTCGCAGGCGCTGTGCTCGCCTGGGCGAGGGCCCTGGGTGAGTTCGGCGCCACGATCACCTTCGCCGGGAACTTCCCGGGTCGGACCCAGACGATGCCGTTGGCGACGTATCTGGCGCTCCAGAGCGATCCTGATGAAGCAATCATGGTCGCCCTCGTGTTGATCGCGGTGAGCTTCCTCGTCCTCGTCGGCCTCCGCGACCGCTGGCTCGGCGGTGGCCGTCCGGTGACCGCATGATCAACCGCGCCATCGATCACTCGAGCGGCCAGTCATGACGCTCCACGCCGACATCTCCGTCCAGCTCGGGTCGTTCGCGCTCGACGCGGCGATCGACGTCGATCCCGGCGAGGTCCTCGCGGTGCTCGGTCCGAATGGCTCCGGTAAGACCACGCTCCTGCGGGCGATCGCGGGCCTCGTCCCGGTCGATCGCGGACGGATTCGTATCGACGACACGATCCTCGACGATGCCGCGGCCGCGATCTTCGTCCCGCCCGAGCGCCGACCTGTCGGTGTCGTCTTCCAGCACTACCTGCTGTTCGAGCACCTCACCGCCCTTGGCAACGTCGCGTTCGGTCTCCGTGCGCGGGGCATTCCGAAGGCCGAGGCGCGTCAGCGTGCCCATGCGTGGTTGGACCGCGTCGGCCTCGACACCCACGCTGGCGCGCGACCGCGAGAGCTCTCGGGCGGACAGGCCCAACGTGTTGCTCTCGCACGTGCGCTGGCGATCGACCCACAGATCCTGCTCCTCGACGAACCCCTCGCGGCACTCGACGCCGCCACTCGCCGTCAGGTCCGACGCGACCTCCGCCAACACCTCGACGGCTTCGACGGCGTTCGCATCCTCGTCACTCACGACCCTGTCGACGCCTATGCGCTCGCCGACCAGGTCGCGATCTTCGACCAGGGACGCATCGTCCAGACCGGGACCGTCTCGGAGATCACCTCGCACCCCCGCTCCCGCTTCGTCGCCGAACTCATCGGCACCAACCTCATCGCCGGCACACTCGGTGCCGACGGGCTCGTCACCCCGAACGGCGTCCACGTCGCGGTCGTCGCGGAGTTCACCGGACGAGCGTTCGCCGTCGTTCGCCCACAGTCCATCACCCTGTCGCGACACGTCGCCGACACCAGCGCACGCAACTCGTTCACGGGCGTCATCGACGACATCGACCGACTCGGCGATCGCGTCCGTGTCGGTATCGACGCCCCCATCCACCTCACCGCCGAGATCACCGCCAGCGCTCTCGAGACCCTGCAGCTGTACGTCGGCGACCAGGTGCAGGCCGCCGTCAAGGCCACCGACATCGACATCTACCCGGCATGACCGCTGAGACATCGAAGGCCGACCAACTCCGAGATCCGTTGCTCGGCGAGTGGGCCTGCCTCGGCATCCTCTACGGCCAACCGTCCCACGGCTGGGCGATCGTCAAGCAACTCCGCCCGGACGGCGACATCGGTCGCATCTGGCACCTGTCGCGGCCCCTCACCTACCGTGCGATCGACCAGCTCACCAGCCGCGGGTGGGTCCGTCCCCTCGGTGAGGAACCGGGCAGCGCCGGGCCCAACCGAACAATCCTCGCTGTCACCCGCAGCGGCCGGGCCCACTTCCGATCGTGGCTGCGCACTCCAGTGCTCCACCTTCGAGACCTTCGCAGTGAACTGCTTCTCAAGCTGGTCTTTGCGGACCAGTACGACATCGACATCGACCGGATGCTCGACCAACAACGCAACATCATCGAACAACACGCTCGCGCCCTGACCGAGACCATCGTCGACGACCGTGACGTGGTCGCACGCTGGCGCACCGAAGCCACCCATGCGGCCCAACGCTTCCTGGACCAGATCCACCCCGCTCAGTCGGCAGGTGTTCGATAGCGATGTCCCCGAGGCGGTTCGCCCGGCTCGTGCGTCGGGTCGAGTTCGATGACCACGCGGCATCGGGCGTCGCCGATCGCGATGCGTTCTTCGAGTCGAACGGTTGCGTCTCGCTCGGCGCTTCGTGCGGCAATGCCGCCGAACACGCTCGATGTCATCCGGCACAACGCTGGGGCGAGACGAACGGCGTCGCCGAACGGACAGCGATCGTTCTCCAACACGATGACGTTGTCGCGGATCTCGACGACGAAGAATCCGCCGTCGATGGCGTGCTTGAGCCGCACGAAGCACTCTGCGAGCCGATCGGGGTCGAGTTGGCCGGTTGCGCCGGTTGCCGTCCGGTACTCGAGTTCCATCTGTCCTCCGACGTCGGCGCCGACCTGGGCGACGACTCGCTCGGCGGCGTCCGGCCCCTCCTGCTCGGCCACCGTGTGGGCGAGTTGCACCACCAGCGCCCGGAGGAACGCCTCCTTGCCGAAACCGCGACCGGGCTCGGCCTCATCCAACGATGGCAGCACTGTCGTGCGGTGCCGGGGCGGGTCGATGCTGACGACCGGCGTACGTCTCACGGGCAATGTCGCTGACACCACACTGCCTCCGCCGTCCCGACGGAACGATTCGAGTCTGGTCGCAATGCTGTTCACGATGAACAGCCCACGCCCACCCACCGAGTCGGCGTCTGGAAGTTGGACGTGAAGATCGAAGCCCGGGCCGACATCGGCCACGTGGAGCGTCGGTTCAACGGCGGACCAGTCGAGACTCACCCACACCGGCCCGGACGCATGCCGGGCCACGTTGGTGATCAGTTCCGAGATGACCAGTTCGCAATCGGTGAGATCTGTGCTGTCGTCGGCGTGGCGTCGCAGGTAGGTGGTGATCTCGCGACGCAGCGCCGAGGCGCTCGCCCGGTCATCGGTGTCGACTACCCAATCCATCGTCTGGCTCCTACCGGGTTCGGTTCGCCTGATTCTGTCTCACGGCACGATCGGGAAACGGCACGAAGCCGACATCGAACGGCCGGCGACGTGGCAGGCGAGATCGGTACTGACGGCTCGGACGATGCCGATCCCGCGTCCGACCCCACCGCTCGGGTCGGCCGGACCCCATGCCGCGAGGTCGTCATCGTGGCCGGGTGCCAGCGTGGATGTCACCGACATCGACACGCGATGCGGGTCGAGCTGTAGATCGACCCTGACGGGATCGCCCGATCCGTGTCGGATCCCATTGGTCGTCAACTCGCTCACCGCGAGTTCGACGTCGCTGACCACGTCGTCGGACACAGCGGGTGGTGATTCCAACGCGCCGCGCAGGAATTGTCGTGCGAGCCTGATCGACGCCCGCTCCGAAGGAAATGTCTGCGTCCATACGGAGGTGGCGACCATGCACGTCGATACCTCCGTACTGCGAAGACCAAACCAGGGATCACTCCATATCGGATCGGCGTCGACGCTCCCAGTAGGTTCGAACCATGACGCGGGGAGGATCATGACGTCTTCGGATCCGGGCGGCGGGATGTCGGTGGACTTGCGGGCGGTGTTGGACTCACTGGCGCGCGCCGTGATCGTGACCGATCCCGATGGGCAGATCGTCCTGTGGAACCGAGCGTCCGAGCTCCTGTACGGATGGGCGGAGCCTGAAGTGCTCGGGAAGTCGGTCCTCGAGGTGCTGACGCCGGCCGGTGATGTGGTGAGCGATCGCCAGGACCTCGAGTCCGTCGCGAGCGGCACGGTCTTGAACGGTGATCGGTTCGTGAGGCGCCGCGATGGTCACACGATCCGGGTGAACACCTTCACGGCACCGATGATCGACGAAGCCGGGAATACGGTTGCGATCGTCGGGTCGTCGGCGGACGTCAGCGAGTTGCGACTGGCCGACCAGAAGGCCCGTGAACTGTTCGATCACTTCCGCTTGGCCTTGGACGCCGGAGGCCTCGGCACGTGGCGATGGGACATGGCTTCGGGCAAGACGGTGTGGGACGAACGGCTCGAGTCGCTGTTCGGACTGCCGCCCGGTGATTTCGATGGCAGCTTCGACGCCTACGTCTCGCTGCTCCACCCGGACGATCGCGACGAAGTTCTCCGTGATGTCGCCCAGGCCGTCGATTCCAAATCGGCCTACCGCGTCGAGCACCGAGTGGTGTGGCCCGACGGCACGATCCACTGGATTGCCGGGGCCGGAGGCGTCACGGTCGACGAACATGGCGAGGTCACCGGAACGGTCGGGTGCTCGATGGACACCACCGATCGCGTCGAACAAGACCTGGAACGGCAACGACTCGCAGACATCGCGGCCAGCGCAGCCGAGAACGAGCGACTGCAGCGGGAGCGCCTCGAGTTCCTGGCTGCGATCAACGAGACGTTGAACTCTTCGTCAACAGTGCACGAGGTAATGGTGAACGTCACCCGACGTGCGGTGCCACGCCTCGGCGATTGGTGCACGATCCATGTGCTGGCCGAGCACGGCAGGTCCGCGCCGGACGTCGAAGTTGCACACGTCGATCCTGCGATGGTGCAGTACGCCCGCGAACTGCAGGAACGGTACCCGTACGACCCGACGGCGCCGAACGGGGTTCCTGCCGTCATCCGCAGCGGGGTCACCGAGTTCTACCCCGAGATCTCCGCCGAACTGATTGCGGCAATGGACCATCTCGACGACGAGGCCCGCGAGCTCGTGGTGAATCTCGACCTTCGTTCCGCCATCACCGTGGCGATGAAGAAGCGCGGACGCGTCATCGGCGCGCTCCAGTTCATCGCATCGTCGCCGTCACGCCGGTACACGGCCGACGACGTCGCATTGGCCGAGACCGTTGCCGGTCGCATCGCGTCCAGCATCGAGAACCTGCGCCTCCGCGAGCGCGAGCGCGAGATCGCCGCAACCCTGCAGCGCAGCCTGCTTCCCACATCGCTGCCCGACATGCCCGGCATCGAGATCGCGGTTCGGTACTGGCCGCACGGAGAGGCCAGCGAGGTCGGCGGGGACTTCTACGACCTGTTCGCGCTCGAGGAGGCTGGGCACTTCGCGCTGGTCCTCGGCGACGTCTGCGGTACCGGACCTGCCGCCGCTGCGCTCACCGGCCTCGCGAGACACACCATCCGTGACAGCGCCTGGCACGGAGATGGACCCACCGACGTGCTCGCCGCGTTGAACCGCGCCGTTCGCCGGTCCGGCAACGACACATTTCTCACGTGCGTGTACGCAACGATCGACACCACCTGCGACGCGGTCACACTGAACGTTGCCTACGGCGGACATCCACTGGCGGTCCACGTCGGACCACACGGGCCGTCCACTGTCGGCGTGCCCGGCACACTGCTGGGCCCCTTCGATCAGGTCGACGTCCGTCCGATCGAGGTGACGCTGCGCGCCGGCGATGTGGTCGTGTTCCACACCGACGGCGCGACCGACGTACCGCTGCCGCACGAGCTCGACGAGTCCGGCTGGGCGAAGCTGGTCGACGACGCAGTTGGTTCGGGTGGGACAGCGAACGAAATCGCACGGTCCATCCAGCACGCGCTGGAGTCGATCCTCGCGTTCGACTCTCGCCATGACGACGTCGCACTGTTGGTCCTCGCCATTCCTTCCGACAGCCAGTCATCGATGTCGACGGTTCCCTGATCGAGCAGCGGTATCGCCATCGTACGGTCGGTGCGATCTCGTAATCTGCGGGTCGTGAACGTTGACGCTCCGCCCGGCGCCGCACCGTGGAGGACCGCGTGGTCCGAATTGGCGCTGCCGTTCCGGCGATGTGTCGAACTGGCGTGGGAGAGCTGTTCGTCCGGCACGTTTGCCTGCGGAGCGGTGATCACCGACCCCGCCGGGAACGTGATCGCCGAGGGACGAAATCGCGTCTTCGACGAGCCGAGCGGGGAGTATCCGCTCGAGGGCACGGTGCTCGCACATGCCGAGATGAACGCGCTCGCACGGGTGCCGGTCGGCGTCGCCCTCGACGACTGCGCCCTGTGGAGCAGCCTCGAGCCGTGCCTCATGTGTCTGTCGTCAGCGCTGTTGTCGAGTGTCGGTGAGATCCGGTTCTTGGCCCCGGACCCGTTGTGGGACGGCGTCGAGAATCTGCCGTCGCTGAATGCGTTCGTCGAGCGCCGCTGGCCCCGCCACCATGAGCCTCACGACGGCGAGTGGGCCGTGCTCGGCATGACGTTCGCCCTGCACCTGTTCGCATTCTGGCAGCCGGTCGACAGCCAGGCGCTGGCTGCCCACGACGTCTGCGAGCCAGAGACAGCGGCACTGGTGCGTCGCTGGGTGACCGACGGGACGTTGATCGAACTCGCCTCGCACGCCACCACGGTCGAAGCGGTGCTCGCCACCGTGTGGGATGACGTCGCCGAAGCGGCCCGGAGTCGGGCGGCTCGCGTACGTGACGCCAACGGCGCGTGACGCGTCGCAGGCCGGCTGTTGCGCCGATTCGCTGAGGTCAACTGGGCTTCGAGGCGGAGGCGAAGAAGGCCCAACCTGCCTCGGTGGCGTCGAAGTTCGCCGTGGTCGGCCCGAGGAAGCCTTCGTCTGCAGTCGGCGCAGCGCCGGGCCATGTGTGTCCGCCGCCGTCGACGAGGACCAACCTGTGGTCCGCACCCCCGACGCATCCGCCGTAGCTCAACTCGGTGATGTCCTCAGCGAGCTCCGTCGATGTCGGAAGGTCGTCGCAGCCGGCACCGGTCGCTGACATCATGCTGGGGACGGCGATAGCGCCCCGGTACTCCGGTCCAGCTTCGTTGACAGCAGACCGACATGTCTACACAAGCAGCGCGTAGGCGGAATGGGATGTGGTCACACAGCGCACCGGGCGATGCGGTCGCAGGTGAACGCCAACCGGTCAAATGGTCGTCCGGCGCGTGAACTCCGATGCCAGTTGCGTGCGTCCGACGCAGTCGAGTTTCCGGAAGATGTGCGAGAGGTGGGTTTCGACAGGTCGGCGCGACACGTAGAGGCGGGCGCCGACCTCTGGGTTGGTCAGGCCTTGTGCGACGAGCTCGGTGACTGCGATTTCTGTTGGGGTGAGCGCGTCCCAGCCGAAGGTTGGCCGCGATGTCCGTGTCTTCCTTTTTCCTGCTCCGAGGTGGCGGAGTGCTGACTCAACCCGCTCGACATCGGTCATTGCTCCAGCCGTGGCGTAGACCGGAGCGGCGTCGGTGAGCATCGCGATGGCTTCGGCGTTGCGGTTGGCTTCGACGAGTGCCGCGGCGGCGTCCTCGCAGCAGTTGGCGAACGCTAGGTGCAATGGCGTTTCGCGGAACTTTGCGACGGCCTCGATCAATTGGTTCGCGTCAGCGTTGACCAGGCCGCGTGCGTCCAGAGCGAAGGCTTCACCGCTGCGGATCCGGCAACGGCGGCTTCCCTCCTCGATGCTGTCGGCGACGGTCCTGGCGAACTCGGGACGTCCGCAGGACATCGCCAGTCGGGTGGCGACGATGCCTCGTTCGCGGTAGCCGTAGAAGAATCGGATCGAGTCTGTTTGGGACCACGTGAACTCGGCGACATCGAGCGCAGCTTCGAGGTCTCCGGTGGCTGCGAGGTATTGGGTCTGTGCGTCGAGCAACCAGTCGGCGCCGAACAGTGAGCCACCCGCGCCCAACCGTGCCATGCCGATCGCAACGTAGGCGGCTGCCGCGTCGAGGTCGCCTCGGCGGGTTGCGATGCGGGCGAGTATCGATTCGGAGTAGAGCACGAAGTTGAGGTTGCTCGTGTCCTCGACGACTGCGGACCCGGCTTCCAATTCGGTGATCGCCTCGTCGAAACGTCCAGCGTAGAAATGGACGAAGCCGGTCACGGCATATGCCATCGGGAGTTGCGAGAGTGCGCCGCGTTGTTCGTACCGTGAGCGAGCCGCCGATGCAGCGGTGAGTGCTCCGTCGAGGTCGCCCAGTTCGACGAGCCCGATGGCGTAGAAGTGATCAGGGATGAGGTAGGACGCTGGCGTCACTTTGCCCGAGTCATACAGGGCAACCGCTTGCCGCAATTGGGTCTGGGCTTCGATGCCGTGGCCGGTGACGAGGTTGATGCACCCGAATAATTGAAGCGCGAGGCACTGTGTCGTGGCGTCACCGCTGTCGACCCTGCGGGCGAGAGTCTCGGAGCCGATGCGGGATCCCACTTCGGGCGATATGGCGCCGGTGAGAACCTGCAGCTGCGCGGCGATGCAGCGCAGCCGAGTCGACATGTTGCGTCGGCGAATTGTTCCGTGCGAGCGCCTGCGCTGCGGCACGGTGGAGGTCGCGTCGCTCGGCAGGCAGCATGTCGGCGTAGACAGCCTCGCGCACCAGATCGTGGCGGAACACCAGCCGATCTCCGTCTCCCGTGATCAGCCCGGCGATAGACGCATCGCGCAGCCAGGCAGCAATGTCGATCACCGAGCGGCCCGTCACTGTTGCGAGGTCGGCGAGCGTGAAACTCGTGCCGACCAGACTCGCGAGACGGAGCAGCTCGCGGGTCTCGGCGGCGAGCCATGACAGTCGGCGAACCAGTGTCTGGTTCAGGTTGCTCGAGGTGACCGACGCTGGCACTTCGGCAATCCCCGACTCGATCCGTACCAACCCCTCGTCGTCGAAGGAGCGCAACAGTTCGGAAACGAACAGCGGATTTCCGCCGGTCGCCTGCAACCTCGACCGCAGATGCTGTCCCGGCGCTGCCCCGGTGATGGCCGCGCAGAGCGCATGAAGGTCGATCTCATCCAGCGCCCGGAGTCGCAGATGTGCGCCGCCTGAATCGACGAGGGCGTCGATCGTCCGATCGAGCAACTCTGGGTGGGGTGTCGGCCGCAACGAGATGACGACTCCGAACTGCGCCGATCGTGACCGCATGATGAGCGACCGAATGACCGACAGCGACAGGTCGTCGGCCCAATGCGCGTCTTCGACGATCAACAAGGCCGGGCCTGCGGTTGCCAGCGACTCCACGGCGTCGACGCTTGCGTCGACGATGGCGAAACTGAGATCGCCAGGGTCGCCATCGTCGGGCGGGCGATGCAGCAGCCCCCGAAGGTGTTCGCGTTGCCGATCCGGAACTCGTCCGTGGTCGGTCAAACCGTGCGGAACGAAACCAGCGCGACGCGTCACCTCATCGGCAACCATCTCCACGACCTGAACGCCCGCCGAGCGCGCCATTGCTGACACGACACGAACCAGATGGGTCTTGCCGATGCCAGCCTCTCCTTCGAGCGCGACAGCACCTCCCGCGCCGGCGACCAAGGACGACACGAACTCCTGCAACCGGACCAGTTCGTCGACCCTCCCGATCGTGCCCCGGTCGGGTCCGCCCGTTGACGCGTCAGTCGCCTGCCAGAGATGCCAGCGATCGGCGAAACCCTTCAGATGTTGGTGCCCTCGATCGCTGAATCCGATCGAGGGCACCGTCCCGACGAGTTGACGAACGACATCGGAGACCAGGGTCTCGCCACCCCTGGCGCGTCCCGCAATTCGCGCTGCGGCGTTGACCGCGCAGCGCCGATCGGATCCGTTGAACCGTCGATCACGTCGCCGGTATTGATCCCGATCCGTACCCGCGGCGACGACGCTGCGAGCGCGCGCTGCGTCGCCAACGCGAAGCCGACTGCCTGCCGCGGTGACCCGAACGTCAGCATCAGTCCGTCACCGAGAGACTTCACCTCGCGACCGCCGTAGGTCTCGATTCGCTCCCTCACACGATCGAGTTGGCGTCCGACCGCATCGGTCCCCGCGTCGTCACCGACGCGATCGATCAGGCTGGTTGACCCCTCCACGTCGACGAACACCACCGTGGCCAGTGCGCTCACGCCCCCAATGGTGCTCACCGACGCACCGTACGATCAACCGATCGACCCCTGAATCCGTCATCTCACGGATTCAGGCGGATCCAATTGCGTGTCACCCGCTGACCGCCGGACGATCGTCCGTATCGATGACAAGCGGAATCCGTCATCTCACGGATGTGCCCGACGACGCACATCACGATGATCGACCGATGAAGGGCGTCACTGCCGGACACGACTGGAGACATCCATGAACACACCGACCCGAATCCCGGCCATGCACAACCCGTGCGTTGATATTGAACGAAAGAGGTTCGCCATGAAACTTCTCACTCCGCGACGGCTAGCCGTCGCCGTCGCAGCCACTGTCGGCCTGTCCGGTGCAGCGGGCGTCGCCCTCGCCGCCGGCGGATCGACCCGCTCGTCGGGACCCGATCACACCTACGGGCTCGACAATCCGTTCG
>JBGTIA010000098.1:0-2333 GCA_041745835.1 Ilumatobacteraceae bacterium
CAACCCGGTGACCTACGTGCTCGACGGCCTGCGCAGCCTGATCACCGAAGGCTGGGAGTGGGACACGCTCGCCAAGGGCATGGGCGCCACGCTGGGCCTGATGGTGATCAGCTTCGGCCTCGCCAGCTTGGCGATGAAGGGCCGGATCTCGCGGGGCTGACCTTCGCATATCCTGAGTCGCGGGTTGTCACGATTAATGATGTGATGTACATTCACTGTTGTCATCCGTTTCACTCAACTTCCGTCAGGAGGATTTGCGAATGCTCGTTCAGAACTCCCCGTTCCGTGAACTCGACAGCCTCTTCAACCAGGCGTTCGGACCCAACCAGCGAGCCAGGTCGACGGCAGGGCGCCCCATGCCCATGGACGCGTACCGCCGAGGCGACAACGTGTGGGTGCACCTCGATCTGCCCGGCGTCAGCGCGGAATCGATCGACATCTCCGTCGAACGCAACGTGCTCACCGTCACCGCCGAGCGCTCCTACCAGCGCGAAGAGGGCGACCGCGTGTACCTCGACGAGCGACCCGAGGGCACGTTCCGCCGCCAGGTGAGCCTCGGCGAGGGTCTCGATGCCGACGGCGTCGAAGCCGACTACACCGATGGTGTGCTCTCGTTGCGCATCCCGGTCGTACCGCAGGCCCAGCCCCGAAAGATCAACGTGTCGTCCGGCCAGGGCAACTCGCAGGCGATCAACACCTCCAGCACCGACGCCGGCTGACCGCCTGGCGCGCGTCGAGCCGAACGATCGATCGAGATAATTCGATCGTTCGGGATCATTCGGATAATCTTTCCGAATGGCCCCCGACTACGACCTCGACGACACCGTCACGGCAGACACGCCACAACAACTGAAGGCACTCGCCGAGCCGGTGCGTGGCCAGATCCTCGACCTCGTGCTCGAACGAGCGGCGACGGTCACCGAGCTCGCCTCGGCGCTCGACCGACCGAAGTCGTCGGTTGCGTACCACGTCGACGTGTTGGTCGCTGCCGGCCTGCTCGACGTGGTGCGCACCCGCCGTGTCCGCGCCGTCGAGGAACGCTTCTACGGACGCACGGGTCGCACCATCGTCGTCGGTCGCAGCGCCACACCCGACGAGTCCGTGAGCCAAAACTTCCTCGCCATCGCGTCCGCGGAAGCTGCGACCGCCGCGCCGGCGGACATCTGGTCGACGCTTCGACACGCCCGCATCCCCGCCGATCGCGCCGCCGAGTTCTTCGATCGGGTCGCCGAACTCGCGAGCGAGTTCACCAAGCTCCCACGGTCCGGCGACACAGTGTTCGGCTTCATCGCTGCGGTGTTCCCCACCGATCACCCGACCCTCCCGGTCCTCCCGGCCCCGTCCCCGGCGGACCTTCCGGAGCCGTCGTGACCGAGACGACGTCCGCCACCGAACGCCCCGCAGGGCCACAATCCGGCCGCCTCGGGCGCAACTACTTCAAGTTGTTCTCGGCCAGCACGGTGTCGAACCTGGGCGACGGCATCGGCATCGTCGCGTATCCCTGGCTGGCGTCGGCGATCACCCGCAACCCGTTGCTGATCGCTCTCGTTGCCGTCGTGCAACGGCTGCCGTGGCTGCTGTTCTCGCTACCCGCCGGCGTCATCACCGATCGGTACAGCCGACGATCGCTGATGCTGTGGTCGAACGCCGCACGTGCGGTCGTCACCGTCTTCGTCGCCTTCGTGGTGCTCGCCCGACAGGGCAACCTCCCCGGACCGGACTCGGTGGCCGACGCCGCGACCGCCATCAGCACCGACACGATCCTGTACGCCCTCGTGCTCGTCGCCACGTTGCTGCTGGGAATCGGCGAGGTGCTCTACGACAACTCGGCGCAGACATTCATGCCGTCGATCGTCCACGCAGACGACCTCGAGAAGGCGAACGGTCGGCTCTGGAGCATCGAGCAGGTGGCCAACACGTTCGCCGGACCGCCGCTGGCCGCCTTCCTCATCGCGATCTCGTTCTCACTGCCGTTCTTCGTCGACGCCGCCACGTTCATCATCTCGGCGATCCTGATCGCCAGCATCACGAAATCGCGCTCCACCGGTACGCCGACGGGAGCGAGCGTCGAGCGTCGACCGTGGAAGGTGGAATTGGCCGAGGGCTTCCGCTGGCTGTGGGGCCACGAGCTGCTGCGCACGCTCGCGATCGTGCTCGGCTTGCTCAACATGCTCGGCACGATGTCGACCGCGACCTTCGTGTTGTTCGGCCAGGAGGTGCTCGGCACCTCGGCGACCGAGTTCGCGATCCTCGGCACGAGCGGGGCCGTCGGCGGCATCGTCGGCGGTTGGACCGCCTCGGGAGTCGCCCGGCGCATCGGCGTCGGTCCGTCG
>JBGTIA010000099.1:0-4043 GCA_041745835.1 Ilumatobacteraceae bacterium
GTCGAGGCGCGCCTCGACGACCTCGCCGTCGTACACCGGTGAGACGAACCGGGCTTCCATCGTCGAACCGGTGAGGAATCGTTCGCCCCACCGGTCGACGCACGGCTGGGTCATGTACGCCCACACGTCGACGCCGGGGACGAGCCCACCACGGAACCCATAGGTCTGTGCGACTGCGTCGTCGTGCATGCGGTTCGTCGAGTCGGTCGCCGTGTTGTACGCCTCGATCGTCGTGGTCATCGAACCCATCGGCACACACTGGCACGTCAGGGCGGCGCAGCTGACACAGCGGTAGCCTGCGCTCAAATGCTTGGAACCGCTCCGATCACCCTGCGATCGATCGCCGACCGCGTCGAGGGCCGTCTCGACGAACTGCTGAGCGCCGAGCGCGACCGGTGGGTCGCCTTCGACGCCGACCTCGCTCAACCGATCGACGAGATCCGGCGACTCGTGCTGTCTGGCGGCAAGCGCCTCCGCCCTGCGTTCACCCACTGGGGCTACGTCGGAGCCGGTGGTGGCACCGACGATCAGGTCGACGTCGACGCCGGCGCCGCGTTCGAACTGATGCATGCGTTCGCCCTCTTCCACGACGATGTGATGGACGACGCCGTCACCCGTCGAGGCCAACCCACCACCCACACCATCGCCGCAGAGCAACACGAAGCGGCCGGCTGGGTCGGTGAGTCGCGCCGGTTCGGTGAGGGCGTCGCGATCCTGGTCGGCGACCTTGCGTTCGTCTATGCCGACCGGCTGATGGAGGGCGCCCCACCGGAGGCGATGCGGATCTGGAACGAGTTGCGTGTCGAACTGAACATCGGCCAGTACCTCGACATCCTGGGATCGGTGAGGAGCGTCCGAGACGTCGAGACGGCCGAACGGATTTGTCGGTACAAGTCGGGCAAGTACACCATCGAACGGCCTCTGCATCTCGGAGCCGTCCTCGCCGACCCGGACTGCGAGCACGAACTCCTCCCACCGCTCAGCGCCTACGGGCTCCCGCTGGGCGACGCGTTCCAGATGCGCGACGACGTGATGGGCGCCTTCGGGGAGGAGAGCCTCACCGGGAAATCCGTCGGCGGCGACCTACGAGAAGGCAAGCCCACACCGCTGCTCGCGCGCGCCGTGCGTCGTGCGAACGCCGAACAGCTCGCCGTCCTCGCCGAAGTCGGTGCACCTGGCCTCGACGGCCACGGCGTGGCACGGATCCAACAGGTGATCGTCGACACCGGCGCACTGGCCGAACTCGAGGATCACATCACGGCGCTCACCGAGACCGCTATCGCTGCGATCGAGAACGCACCGATCGTCGAGACGGCCAAGACCGAGCTCGTAGCACTCGCCGCGTACGTGAGCTGGAGGAACGTCTGATGCCATCGTCGACAACACCCCGAACGTCGAGGGATCGATGAGGGTCGTCGTCGTCGGGGCCGGTCTGGGCGGGCTGTCGGCCGCTGCGCACCTGGTCGGGGCGGGACACGACGTGACGATCGTCGAGCGCGACGCGATCCCGGGCGGACGCGCCGGAATGATCACCGAGCAGGGCTTCCGACTCGACAACGGCCCCACCGTGCTGACCATGCCGAATCTCCTCGAGGACGCCTTCAACGCGGCCGGCGCGGAGATGAAGGACTACATCACGATCAACCCGGTCGACCCCATGTACCGGGCCGTGTACGCCGACGGTTCCACGCTCTTCGTGCGCCACGGTCGCGAGGCGATGACCCAGGAGATCCGTCAGTTCTCGGGCGCCAAGGACGCCGAGGCGTTCGGACGGTTCTGCACCTGGCTCGAACAGCTCTACCGAGCTGAGATGGATGCATTCATCGACGCCAACTTCGACTCGCCGCTCGATCTGATCAAGCCGTGGAAGTCCGGCCTCGAACTCGTCAAGCTGGGTGGCTTCGGCAAGCTGGGCAAGAAGGTGGCGTCGTTCTTCGACGACGAACGCCTCCAGCGCATCTTCAGTTTCCAGTCGATGTACGCGGGGCTCGCGCCGTACGAGGCACTTGCGCTGTACGCCGTGATCACCTACATGGACTCCGTCGAAGGCGTCTTCGTGCCCGAGGGCGGGATGCACATGATGGCGGCGGGCCTCGCCGAGGCGGTCACCGCCGCCGGTGTGGAGATCCGCTACTCGTCGCCGGTCACCCGCATCCTGCGCACGCCCAGTGGCGCAGTCACCGGTGTCGAGATCGACGCCTCCGAACGTCTCGACGCCGATGCCGTGGTGTGCAACGTCGACCTTCCCGTCGCCTACCGCGAGTTGCTGCCGGGAATCGACGCCCCGCGCGCCGCACGCAAGGGGAAGTACTCGCCGTCGTGCCTGCTGTGGGTCGCGGGTGTAAAGGGGCTTCCACCGGCCGATGCCAGCCACCACAACATCCACTTCGGCGAGGACTGGGACGGCTCGTTCAAGGCCCTGATCGACGACGGCGTCCGCATGCCCGACCCGTCGATCCTCGTCACCCTCCACAGCCTCGACGACCCGTCGCTCGCCCCCGAGGGCCACTCGAGCATCTACGTTCTCGAACCGACGCCGAACCTGAGTGGCACGATCGACTGGAGCCGCGAACGCGACCGCATCGTCGACGACCTGCGGCAGCGGACTGCGTCGCTCGGCTACCCAACCGACGTGGTCGTCGAACGGATCTACGACCCGCAGGACTGGGAGCGCATGGGCATGGAGCAGGGAACCCCGTTCGCACTTGCCCACACGTTCTTCCAGACTGGACCGTTCCGGCCGAACAACGTGAACAAGAAGGTGCCGGGACTCGTGTTCACCGGCTCGTCCACGCTGCCTGGCGTCGGCGTTCCGATGGTGCTGGTGTCGGGCAAGCTGGCCGCCGAACGCGTCGATCAGTATGCGAGGCAGCGGCGCTGATGGCCAGCGTCACGACGCTGTTGCGGCGCAGCGCGAAGGCACCCACCCCGACGACACAGCTGCTGCCGAACGGTCCGGTGACGCTCGACGAAAGTTACGCGCTCTGCCGCGAGTTCAACAAGCGCCACGGCACCACCTACTACTGGTCGACCAAGGTGCTGCCGAAGATCAAGCAGCACCACGTCCACGCCCTGTATGCGTTCGCCCGCTACGCCGATGACATCGTCGACGAGATCCCGTCGCAAGGGGGTCGCGATGTTCCGACCGAGGTGCGCGCAGCCGCTCTCGCCGACTTCGGTACCCGATTCTTCGCCGACCTCGAGAACGGGAAGTCGGACGACCCCGTACTCAAGGCCGTCGTTCACACCGTTCGAGCGTTCGACATCGACCAGGACGGATTTCGACGATTCCTGCGCTCGATGACGATGGACCTCACCGTCGAGTCCTACGCCACGTGGGACGACCTGCTCGTCTACATGGACGGCTCGGCCGCCGTCATCGGCGAGATGATGCTGCCGATCCTCGAGCCGACCGACTACGACGCCGCGCTGCCCCACGCTCGCGACCTCGGCAACGCCTTCCAGCTCACCAACTTCCTGCGCGACATCGACGAGGACCTCGACCGCGGTCGCCAGTACGTCCCGCTCGAGGACACCGAGCGGTTCGGCGTCGACCTCACCGACCGTCGCGTCACCCCCGCGTTCGTCGAGCTGATGAGGTTCGAGATCGAGCGGTGCCGCGAGCTGTACCGATCCGCTCAGATCGGCATCGACATGCTGCCCGACCGTTCGGCGAAGTGCGTCGGGGCCGCGCATGCGCTCTACGGCCGGATCCTCGACAAGATCGAGGCACAGGACTACGACGTCTTCACGTCTCGAGCGAGCGTGTCGACCACCGAGAAGGCAACAATGGTCGTCAAGCTCCTCCTCCCGTGACAGCGTTGGCCCATCCCACCGTTCTCGTGAACTCGTGTCGGAACTATCCACGAAGAAGTTCACGAGTCGCGGGAGTCGCAGCCCTCGTCACGGTTGCGGGAATGATCGCGACGCCGCTGTTGCCGCAGGGTGGGCGGGCGCGACGGGTGTTGTCGAGCGTGGTCGTCGTCGGTTCGTTCACCACCACCACGGCGAACGCCTTGCGACGCTGGGGCGCCCCGCGCGCT
>JBGTIA010000100.1:0-6747 GCA_041745835.1 Ilumatobacteraceae bacterium
GCCCCGGACACCGCAAGGGCGATGGGCGTCGCGGGGCGTCGCCGGGCGGTCGCCGACTTCGGCTGGGACGTCGCGGCGCAACGGACGCTGGCGATCTACGAGTCCCTCGTCGACTGAGTGTTCGATCGCGATCGGTTCGCGTCGAGTGTGCGTGAGCCGAGCGAACCGTCCTCCGCGACGATGCAGTCCGGCAGAGGCGAACGCACCCTGGGAATTCAGGTGTCGAAACCCACACCGAACCGGTTGAGCAATCTGAGCCACAGGTTGCGCCGCCCGGTGAGGTCTTCGCGAGCCAAGCACCATTTCGTGAACTGGACCACCGGATATCGGATGGGCTCGGGGGGAAACGGAATCGGGCTGCGGCGGACCATCGAGAGTCGCGTGCGTTCCGTGTCATGCCCCGCGAGTAGCTCCAGCGCGACCTGAGCTCCGAAACGGCTGGCGCCCACCCCGAGGCCGGTGAACCCGATACTCCAGCCGAGCTTGCCACCCATTGCGGTGCCGAAGGTCGGCGTGAACCGGCTCGTGGAGTCGATCGGACCTCCCCATGCGTGCGTCACCTCGATGCCTGTGAGGGCCGGAAACGTCTCGACCAGATGCTGCGCGAGCAGTCGGTGGGTCGCCGGCCGCCGCTCGAGCCGTTCGTCGACGCGACCTCCGAAATGATAGGTGGCATCCCATCCTCCGAAGAGAATTCGGCCGTCCGGCGTCGGACGGTAGTAGTGGAACTGGTTGCCGGCATCGGTGACGCCTGCGCAGGAGGCCCAGCCGATGGCCGACCATTGCGAGTCGCTGAGTGGCGCTGTCGCGATCACGTGGTCGTAGACCGGTATCACCTGGAGGCGCAGTCGCTTACGGAGAGGTGCGGCGGCGTTCGTGGCGAGGAGTACCTCGCGGGCCGAGATGGATCCGCCCTCGAACCGAGCGACGACGTTCGAACCGTCGTCCGACAGGTCGGTGACCCGAACGTGCTCCACCAGTCGGGCCCCCCGTTCGGAGGCGATCCCCACGAGAGTGTCCAGCAGTGCCACAGGGTCGCACAGCCCGTTGGAGTTCGCATGGAACAGGCCACCGAGGTACGTCGGTGAGTCCACTGCGCAGCGCATCTCGTCTCGGCTGAGCCGGCGCGCTGTCTGCCCGTAGGAGCGAAGCAGGTCGAGCGAAGCATCGAGTTCGGCCAGCTGATGCGGTCGCGTGGCGACGGTGAACTTTCCGCATTGCTCCACGACGTCGGCTGCGCCATGCGCTGCGAGCAGGTCGAGCGTGTCGTCCCACATTGCCTGCTGGAGCCGCACGACGGCCGGCATCTCGGCGGGCCAACGCGCATGACCGTGAGCGATGCCATGGGTGACCGAGGCGTTGATGAATCCCCCGCATTTGCCCGAGGCTCCGCTGCCGAGACCACTGGCCTCGACGACCGTGACGTCGCGCCCCGATCCGGCAGCCTCCACTGCGGCCCACAGACCTGTGAGGCCTCCGCCGATGACGAGAAGATCCGTGGAGATACGCCCCGCTGCGCCACGCTCGGATGCCCGCTCGGTCGTCGGGTCAGCGGGCCGGTCGAGCCAGAGCGATACGGGCCGGGCGTCGGCTACCGACGCAACGGTGGCCGACATGGTCGCGGCCTCGACGTCTGGTTCACCGCTCGACATGTTCGAGGAGATCGGCGGCTCGCTGGATGCCTGACCGCCCGCGAACTTGGCTGCCGATCCCGACGATGCGGTCCCGCAGGGGAGCGTCGGCGAGGAGGCGCTCGATGGCTCCGTGGAGTTGCTCATCGGAGAAGCGGTAGGTGTCGAGGCGGATGCCTGCGCCGGTTTCGTGGACGCGCTGGGCGTTGTCGTACTGGTCCCAGAAGAGCGGCAGGACGATCATGGGCTTGCCGAAGTGGAAGCTTTCGGTGGTCGTGTTGTTGCCGCCATGGGTGATCACGAGGTCGACTTCTGGCATCACGCTGATCTGGGGTACCTGCTGGGCGCCCCACATGTTGTCGGCGAGGTCGTACTGGTCGTGTTGAGGCCCCTTCGACACGATGAAGCGATGGGGCGATCGGGAGAGGACGTCGACGAGTCGCTGCATCAACTCGACGTCGGCCGATCCGAGCGAGCCAAGCGAGAGGTAGATCAGCGATCCGCTGCCGTCGCGGAGCGACTCAGGGACCTCGAACGACTGGTCGGTCGACCGCACCGACGAATCGAGACGGTGCCACGAGGCCCCGAGCGGTCTCCGGTCGGTGTAGTCGACGGCCTCCGGGTAGAGGTACAGGTTGAGGTGGTCACTCGTGTGGATGAAGTCCAGGTCGGCCAGCGGTGGTGCGCCGCACGATCGGACCCACTCGTCGTATTCCTCCCACATCGGGCGATGAGTGCGGTTGTACTCTGCGCGGAACTCGTCCCAACCCGTTCGATCATCGCTCGGATATCCCGAGAACACCGGCGGAACATCGGTCCCTCGAACCTCGAGGGGGTTGCACGACATGATGCGCACGAACGGTGCGTCGGCAGTCACGAGCGCGGGGAAGCAGTTGACGTTGTCTTCGATGACGACGTCGGGCCGTTGGCGCTCGACGATCTCGCGCAGCTGCGGTTCGCAGTACTTCGCCCCGTCGATGAGTGCCTGCCACGTGGGCTGCACGAAGGTTGACAGTTGCTCGATCGTCGGCTTGCGGAACTCGGGAGAGGTCTCACGGATGAAGTCGGTCCAGAACTGGCCAGCGTCCTGCTCGGCGTCGCCGGGCTCGGGTGGAGGCGCCAGATCGACCAGATCCTCCACGAACCCGAGGACTTCGAGCTTGCCCGTCCATGATGCCTCGGCTGCGAACACCACCCGATGACCGCGCTGCAGCAATTCGTTGCCGATGCCGATGCAGTTGTTGGTGGGCCCGTAGGCGCTCTCAGGCATGAAGAGGAACGTTCGTGGTTCGGTCATGGTCTGCCTTTCGTCGTGTCTTTCAGCAGGGTCGGATCGCGGTGATCCGCCAGGGGAACACCGTGCTCACCGGCCCCCCAGCCGTAGGCCATCTTGTGGATCTCGAGGATGAGGAAGGATTCCGTGCCGGCGACCCCGACGATCCGGTGGATCTCCTCGGTGAGCAGTTGCTGGAAGTGAGCCGTGTCGCGGCAAACCACCTCGACGAAGATGTCGTACTGGCCGGCGACAGCGGCGACGTAGCTGGTCTCGGCGAGCGTTTCGAGTGCCGCGCAGACCTTGGCGATCGATCCCGGCGAGACGCGTACTCCCACCATCGCCATGAGGTCGAAACCGATCTTGAGTGGATCGGCGATGCCGACGACCTGGAGGATGCCCGCCTTCTCGAGTCGCTGCACCCGGTACCGGACGACCGACTCGGACACGCCGACTTCTGCGGCGATGGAACGGAACGCACGCCGACCCTCGCACTGGAGCGCAGCGATCACCTGCCGGTCGATGTGGTCCATGGTCGTCGTCAACTGATTCCCCTCCATCACGCTTTCCGCAAGTGAAGGCCCCATATCTTGCGGATTCCGGCAACTCAACTATAGTTCACAGGGATTTCCGTGAACCACACCGAGTCACGGAACGGGGAGATGGCCCGGCACGGGTCACGCACAGGGGAGGAAGCATGCGACGGACACGATCAACCACACACCTGACGAGGTGGGCCGCCGGGACCATCGCCGTCGCCATGGTGCTCGCTGCCTGCGGCGACGACGACGACGGCGCAAGCAGCGACGATCTCGACGCCGACGCCGACCTGTCGGCGCAGTCACTGGTCATCTCGAACTGGGACGCGTACACCCCCGAAACCCTGATCCCGTCGTTCACCGAGGAGTTCGGTACCTCGGTCGAACTGACGACTCATGCAACGAACGAGGAGATCGTCGCCAAGCTGTTGCAGAGCGGCGGCGACGGGTACGACGTTGCGTTCGTGTCGGCGCAGTTCGCCGAGCAGCTCGACGATGCCGGTCTGCTTGCCCCGCTCGACGCCGAACTGATCCCCAACATGTCGAAACTGGCACCAGAAGCCAGGGACTTGCCGAGCGACCCGGGATTCGAGTTCTCCATCCCCTACACCTGGGGCACGACGGGGCTCTGCTACCGCGAAGATCTCGTCAGTGAAGCACCGACGAGCTGGAACGATCTCCTCCAGCCGAGCGACGACCTGGTCGGCAAGATCACGATGCTGCAAACCGACCGATGGATGATGCTGCCGGCGCAGAAGTCACTCGGCTTCTCGGTCAACACCACCGACGAGGAAGAGTTGGAGCAGGTCGCCGACCTCCTCGTCGCCGCCAAGCCCAACCTGCTGGCGTTCGACGACACCACCTTCTACAGCCGGTTGGTGAGCGGCGAAGCATCGCTCGTCCAGGCCTGGGATGGTTGGTGCAACTACGCCATTGCGGAGAACGCCGACGTCAGATTCACCATCCCGACAGAGGGCAGCGACCTCTGGGCCGACACGATGGTGATCCTCGATTCGTCGCAGAACAAGGAAGCCGCGCACGCCTTCATCAACTGGGTGCTGGCTCCGGAAAACCACAAGCAGGTCGCCGAGCTGGTGCTCTACAAGGTACCCAACCCCGAGGCGATGGCGCTGCTCGATCCGGCGCTCATCGAGCAGTTCCCCAACCTGGGCATGACCCCGGCAGAGCTCCTCGAGGGTGAACAGCTCGTCGACCTTGGCGACGCCACGACGCGGTACACCGAGATCGTCACCCAGGTCGTAGCCAGCTGACAGGGCGGTGACCTCGGAAATCAGATCTCGACGGCGTCGGGCAGCGCTGCTCGAGAAAGCAGCACTGCTCGGCCCTGGCGCGATCTACGGCGCAGCCTTCCTCCTCGTCCCGTTGGGGCTGGTGGTGGTGTACGCGTTCATGTCGCCGTCGCGATTCGGCGGTGTGCAGGGCCCGGCCACGTTCGACAACGTGCGCCGGTTGGCCGAGCCGGTGTACCGAAGCGTCATTGTCACGTCGGTCACGTTGTCGGCCGCTGCGACGCTCATCGCCCTCGCGATCGGCTATCCGGCTGCGTACGCCATCTCGCGACTCCCTGCTCGGTGGCGAACCGTTGCGATCGTGGCAGTGGTCCTGCCGTTCTGGACCAACTTCCTCATCCGCATGTACGCATGGATCGTTCTGCTGAACAACGAAGGCCTCGTCAACAAGGTGCTCGGCTCGCTGCGCATCACCGACGATCCCCTTGCGCTGATGAACAACCGGCCCGCCATCGTGCTGGGATTCGTCTACGCATATCTGCCACTGATGATCCTGCCGCTGTACGCGTCCATCGAGCGGCTCGACCCGCAGTACACCGAGGCGGCCACCAACCTGGGAGCCGGGCCGTTCACCCGCTTCCGGACCGTGGTGCTGCCGCTCACCATGACCGGGGTCGTGACCGGATCGCTCTTCGTGTTCATCCCCAGCCTTGGCAACTTCATCGTCCCCGAGCTGCTCGGCGGCGCCAAGACCGCAACGCTCGGAACCCTCGCCCGTGACCAGTACCTGAAGGCGCGTGACTGGCCGTTCGGGGCGTCGGTCGCGCTCGTCGTGCTGTTGATGGTCGTCGTGATCGTCGGCATCCAGGGCCGGCTGACTCGTCGGTACGGGGGAACATCGTGAGCCGTTGGCTGCGAGTGCATCTGCTCTTGACCTACGCGTTCCTGTTCGTCCCCATCCTGGTCCTGGTGGGGCTGTCGTTCAACAGCAGCGGTCTGCCGACCAGCTGGGGTGGCTTCTCCACGAAGTGGTACGGCGAGCTGGCCCGCAACAGCGAGATTCGGGAAGGTCTGCGCAACACGCTGGTGGTGGCGATCGGTGCCACCATCCTCGCGGTGATCATCGGCACACTGCTGGCGGTGGGGATCCAACGCCACGTCCGCAGCTCGCTGGTCGAATCTGTGTTCATCGCCCCCGCGGTCCTGCCCGACATCGTGCTCGCTGTCGGGCTGCTGTCGCTGTACACCTTCATCGACATGTCGCTGGGCCTTCGCAGCGTGCTGTTCTCACACACGCTGTTCTGCACGGCCTTCGTCACCGCGGTGGTCCGAACCAGGCTGCAGCACGTGGACCCGTCGATGGAGGAGGCGGCGCGCGATCTCGGCGACTCGGCCGTCGGGGCGTTCGTGCGCATCACGCTGCCCAGCCTTGCTCCTGGGATCATCGCTGGTGCGTTGCTGTCGTTCACGTTGTCGCTCGACGAGTTCGTCATCGCGTTCTTCACCAACGGTCCGACGACCCCCACACTTCCCCAGGTGATCTACTCCAACGTACGGTTCGGGGTGAAACCCGACATCAACGCGCTCGCGGCAGTTCTGCTTCTCGTGTCGACGGTCGCAGTTCTGTCCGCCCAACGGCTCACACGATTCACCAGCACGATCCAAGGCCGATGACCAGCCACTCGATGAACCCGGACCAGATCCTTCTGCGCATCGCAGGCGTGTCTCGTCGCTTCGGTGACGTGACGGCACTCGACGACGTCTCGATCGACATCTACGAAAACGAGTTCTTCTCCCTGCTCGGCCCGAGCGGCTGCGGTAAGACGACGTTGCTTCGAATCCTCGCCGGGCTCGACGACCCCGACGAGGGAACAGTCACGCTCGGAGACGACGATCTGGTGTCAATGCCCGCGCACCGGCGTCCGGTGAACCTGATGTTCCAGTCGTACGCTTTGTTCCCCCATCTGAACGTGGAGCGCAACGTGGCGTACGGGCTCGAACGTGAGAAGCGACCCAAGGACGAGATTCGTGAGCGGGTGCGTGACGCCCTCGAC
>JBGTIA010000101.1:0-3071 GCA_041745835.1 Ilumatobacteraceae bacterium
TCGTGCTCGACACCAACACCTGGCACGCCTACAACACGTGGGGCGGCCGCAGCCTCTACACCGGCGCCACGACCGTTTCCCACGCACGGCCGTTCGGCCGCGGGATGCTGTGGCGACCCGAGGTCGAACGCGACGACCGCAAAGCGCGTCCCGTCCGCTGGGGTGAGGAACCCGACGTCGACGGCTCGATCTTCCAGCGCTACCGGACCGAACACGACTATCCGGCGGCGATCGGTTCGGCGGGATGGTTCACCCACGCCCGCCGCTTCGTGGAGTGGGCAGAGGGCGCAGGCCACCAGCTCGACTATGCCGTGTCGTCCGATCTCGACCGCGATGTGAACGGCGACCCTGACCGCAATGTGAAGGGCTCCCTCGCCGGGTACGGCCTCGTGCTCAGCGTGGGGCACGACGAGTACTGGTCGGCCGGACAGCGACGCGCCGTCGAGGAGCACGTGCGCGGCGGTGGGAACTTCGCCAGCTTCTCGGGCAACACGATGTTCTGGCAGGTCCGCCTCGAGGACAGCACGGGCGGCCCCGTCGGTGGGCTTGCCATGGTGTGCCACAAGTACGTCGCTCACCTCGACGATCCGGTCGTCGCATCCGGTGACCCGGCACGGATGACCGGCATGTGGGCCGACCCGCTCGTGGGCCGGCCGGAATGGGAACTGCTCGGAGCCGCCTCGGCCTTCGGGCTCTACCACCGCTTCGGCAAGGCGACGCCGCGGGGCGTCGGCGGCTTCGTCGTGTACCGCAACGACCACTGGATACTGGAGGGAACCGGCCTCGGCTACGGCGATGTCCTCGGGATGGACGACGGGGTGGTCGGCTACGAGACGGTCGGCTGTCCGATCACGTTCGACGAGTTGCAGCTCCCCGTCGCGCGGACGCACCCCGGACTGCCCGCCGACATCGAGATCGTGGCGTTCACGCCGTCGAGCAATCTGGTGGTCGGTGAGTACCCGGCGTCGATCTCGGCGCTCAGCGACCAGGGCGACGCCGAGTTCATCGCCACCCGCTTGTACGGCGACGACGGCGACACCAACCTCGCTCGCGTCCGCCACGGGAACGCCGTGATGCTGACCTGTCGTCCCTTCGGACCCGACGGCGGCGAAGTGGTCACCGTCGGCAGCACCGATTGGGTGTTCGGCCTGGCGTCCGATCCCGCAGTGATGCAGGTGACGGCCAACGTCCTCGGTCGCCTCACCCTATGAGCGCCGTACTGTCACACGGTGCCGGGTCAAACGTGACACAACGGACCAGGCGTAGGGTGTTTGCCTCGTGAGCATCGAACCTGGTCCGTCAGCGTGGTCGAACGACACCAGCACTCCGGCGCTCGCATGAACGCGACGGGTTCCTACGTGGTCGGGCTCGACAACGGCGGCACCGCGAACAAGTTCACGGTCATGGATCGCGACGGGAACTTCCTGATCGACCGTCTGGTCGAGCTGCCGAGTCGTGTCACCGAGGGCCCGGCCGCCGCGATCGGCGCACTCCGTGAGGCGTTCGAGGCTGCGCTCGAATTGGCCGGCATCGTTCGACACGAGGTACTCGGGGTCGGCTTCGACACGCCGGGACCCGCGACCGCCCACGGCGTGATTTCGTCGCGTGGCGGCACCAACTTCGGCCACGGCGACTGGCGGGGCTACGACTTCCGTACCGCGCTCGAGGGAGAGCTCGGCCTGCCGGTCGTGTACAACAACGACGCCAACGCCGCCGCGCTGTACGCCCATCACCGGCACTTCGGGGCGATCGGCGGCGAGCGCTCGTCGATCTCGGTGATCGTCGGGACCGGCCTCGGGGGCGGCGTGATCGAAGGCGGATCGATCATCAAGGGCGCTGCCGGGATGGCCGGCGAGCTCGGACACGTCCACATCCCGATGAACGGTCTGCTCTGCGACGGGCAACCGATGCCGACATGCAATTGCGGATTCGTCGGTGACGCCGAGAGCGTGGCGTCGCTCACCGGCATCCACAAGAATCTCCTGCCCTACTGGTTGACGCAGTACCCGGATCACGAACTCGCAGGCGTGGAACTGCTCGATGCCGCCAAGCAGGTCCGAGGTTTCGGCGAGCGCGGCGACGAGATGGCGCTCCACATCTTCGAGCAGCAGGCAATGGCGCTCGGCCGTCTGTTCACGATCGGGGCCAACTTCACCGATCCCGACGTGTACCTGCTCGGCGGTGGCGTGATCGAGGCCGAGCCGGCATTCCGCGACTGGTTCCTCGAACGGGTCGAGGAGCACACGGTGTTGCGCGACGAGCAGCGCGCGGTCGCGTCGTTTGCTCTCGTCGCTGACCTCGACATGGCCGGCGCCCGCGGCTCTGCGATCGCTGCGTTGAGCCTGTTGGGTCATCGCTGACCATCGAGCGTGACGGGGTGCCGGCTCGGCGACCTCCAGTAGGTTCGTCTCATGACGTGGAGCGCGAACGACATACCGGACCTCGTTGGAAGGGTTGCCGTGGTCACGGGGGCGAACGGCGGGCTCGGGCTCGCCTCGGCGAAGGCGCTCGCCGCGAAGGGCGCCCATGTCGTGATGGCGGCGCGCGATCAGGACAAGGCGGCACGTGCCCGTGACGAGATCCTCGCGGCACACCCGGCGGCGTCGCTCGAGATCGTCGAACTCGACCTCGGGTCGCTCTCCTCGGTCGAGGCGGCCGCGAACCAGATCGCAGCGACGCACGATCGGATCGACATCCTGATGTGCAATGCAGGGGTCATGGCGACGCCCCAGGGCACCACCGAAGACGGGTTCGACATCCAGTTCGGCATCAACGTGCTCGGGCACTGGGCGCTCGTCGCGCGTCTCCTGCCGATCGTCGAGGCCACGCCGGGTGCACGTATCGTGACCCTGTCGAGCACTGCGCAGCACACCGGTCGTGCGATCGATCCCGACGATCCCCACATGCGGGAGAACTACAGCGCCTGGGGAATGTACGGCCAGACCAAGCTGGCGATGCGCCACTTCGCCGTCGGCCTCCAGCAGCGCTTCGACCGGGCCGGCATCGACGCCAAGGCGCTGTCGGCCCAGCCCGGCCTGACGAACTCGGATCTGCAGACGACGACGCACTCG
>JBGTIA010000102.1:0-7800 GCA_041745835.1 Ilumatobacteraceae bacterium
GCGGGTGCCGACGTCGATGGTGACGTCGCAGCCCCACTGGTTCGACCAGTCGTGCAGCCAGTCGCCCAGCGTCGCCCACCGTGCGCCGAGGCCGACCGTGTCGACCGCGAGGGTCTCGTGGCGGAGGTCGGACGTTGCGGCCCTCCAAGGAAGCAACCACGCCCGAGGGCCGATGTCGACCAGTAGCTCGGCGAGGTGGTCGGCGGAGGCAACGCTGGCGAGCCATTCGGCAACACCGGGGCGGTCCGGTTCGGGCAGACCGAGGACGGCGGGGATCTCGCCGTCGAGATCGACGAGCAGCGAAGGTCGCGACGAGTTGAGCGCGAGTGCTGCTGCAACGACCGTGGTTCCGCTGCCGCCCTTGGCGGCCCAACAGAGTGTGACCATGACGTTCCCCCGATCAGCGGGTGGGTGCATGGGGAGAGTCGGTGAGGCGAGAGTATCGACGGCACGGCCGCTCCACAACGCCGGCTGAACGCCAGTTGAATGGGGCCATGGGCGCACCGTTCTCCAACGAGCCGATCTCGGTCGAGCAGCTGCCTCGCCTGCACGAGGCGGCGTTCGTATCGGTGGACCCTCGCTACGTGTGGGGCCGACTCGCGGGTCTGGCGGTTTCGGCAGGCGTCGTCGTGGTGATCGCCGTGGCGGTGGTGTGGGGGAGCGACGCCGTGGCCGTGCCGACGATCGTCGCAGTTGGCCTCCTGCTGCTGATCGCCGCCGCGGCGGTCATCTGGGTGCTCGAGTCGAGGCGCCTGGCCTACCAGGTGCGTGAGCACGACCTGTCGGTGCGCAGGGGCGTGATTCGTCACGTCGTCGAGACGATCCCGTTCTCGCGAGTGCAGCACGTGAACGTCGGTCGTGGGTTGGTCGAGCGGTGGTGGGGCCTGGCCACGCTGGAGATCAGTTCGGCGGGACCCGACATCTCGGTACCCGGGCTGGCGGTGGCCGACGCCGACCGGATCAAACAGGTCATCGCTCAACGTGCCGGCGTCGACGACGAGTCGGAGCGCCCCGATCCACGGATGGTGGTGCCGTCGTGGCCCCCACCTCCTTCCGCATGATCGACCTCACCCAGCCACAACGCCAGTCGCCGATCGCCGTCGTGCTGTTGGGCGTGCGGGCCATCCGTTCACTCGGCATTGTTCAGATCGCGCTCGGTGTCTTCTTCGTCGTCCGCAGTGCCGCCGACGGACGTCTGGTGATCGTCGTCGCCGTGGCCGTCGCACTCCTGGCGGCGGTGTCGGTGCTGTCGTGGTGGCGCTACACCTTTCAGCTCGCCGACGGAGAACTCGTGGTGACGAGGGGCGTGCTGCGCATCGATCGACTCACCGTTGCGACCGATCGGATCCAGAGCATCGCGATCGAACAGGAGTTGCTCCACCGGTTGACCGATGTGGTCAAGGTGGTCGTCACCACCGCGGGGACGGCCCAAGCCGAGTTCACCATCGATGCCGTCGCACTCCCGGTGGCCGAGGAACTCCGGCGTCGAGCCAGTGCGCTCGGCGTTGGGGTTGCTGCGTCGGATGACGCTGCGGGCGGCCCCGGCGGGCCCACCGAACGTGTGGTGTTCCAGCACACCCCACGACGGCTCGCCGTCGCTGCACTCACGATGTCGCCGTGGGCGGGCCTGGCGCTCATCCCTCCGCTGTTGTTCGGGCTCCAGCAGACCGTCGAACCCGTTGCCGGCGATCTCTCCGAGGTGGCGCCCGATGTCGATGTCGATGGGCTCGGGTGGTGGCTGGTGCCCATCATCGTGATCGCCGCCCCGATGTTCGTCGTGCTCTTGAACCTCGTTCGTGTGTACCTCGCCGACTGGCAGCAGGCGTTGCACACCGACTCGACGACGCTGCGGCGCACGTCGGGGCTGTTGTCGCGCTTCAGCACCACGAGCAGCGTTGCGCGGGTGCAGGTGATGACGAGCCGTCAGAACTGGTTGCAGCGACGCGCCGGGATCAGAGATGTGCTCCTCTCCAACGCCGGTGACGGTGACCTGCGGCTGATCGCTTGCCGCGACGAGGAGTTCACTGCGACGGCAGAGTCCGCGGGTCTCACGCCCAGCGATCGGCTCGCGCTCGATCGACGGGTGCATCCGGTCGAGACCTGGTTGCGTGCTCGCAACACCGCGATCGTTGCGGTTGCGGTGAGTGCTGCGGGGGTGGTGCTGTTCGGATGGTGGGCGACCCTCGTGCTCGTCGTGGTGCCGTGGGTGTGGTGGACCTCTCGTCGTCACGTCCGCAACCATCGATGGTCGTTCGGCACCGAGCTGGCGACGTCGAGTCGGGTGATCAGTTCCTCGACCGAGCAAACGTTGGTGCGCAAGGCCAACGTGGTTCGGGTCACCCAGACGATCTTCGAGCGGCGTCGCGGACTCGGCCAGGTCGAAGTGTCCACGGCTGCCGGCACGATCGGCGTGGGGATGATCCCGATCGATGAGGCTCGGGCGGTTCGCGACGTCATGCTGCACGGCGTCGAGACCGATCGTCGCGCCTGGATGTGACCAACTGGTGCCTCGGCGTCGGCGCCGGTAGTCTCGACGCCGGAGGTGTCCGGGCACCTGGTGGGCTCCGCCGCCTTCAAAGCGGTTGGGACGGGCGATCCCCGTCCGGCGGGTTCGATTCCCGTCCACCTCCGCCAACACGCCCGCGGTTGTTCGTGTTCGTTGTTCGTGGCGGTTGTTCGTGATCGCTGTCCGCACCGCTTCAGAGCCAGTCGCGGCGTTTGAACACGAGGTAGAGCGTGCCGCAGGTGAGGGCCATGAGACCGAGCGCGACGGGGTAGCCGTACCGCCAGTCGAGTTCCGGCATGTGGGTGAAGTTCATGCCGTAGATGGTGCCGATCAAGGTGGGCGCGAACAGGATCGCGGCCCACGCGGAGATCTTCTTGACCTCTTCGTTCTGGGAGTTGCTGGTCTCGGTGAGGCGTCGCATCTCGTCGTTCTGGCGTTGGGCGACCAGGGTGGCGTTGACGGTGAGCATGTCGCGCAGGGCGGTGCGGTATTCCTCGATGCGTTCGATGATCTGGGTGAGGTGGTCCTCGACATCGCGGAGGTAGCGCTGGAGTTCGTCGTCGACCGAGTACTTGTCGAACCCGGAGCGCAGGTCGGCGATCACCTGTGCGAGCGGTCGGGTGGCGCGGTGGAAGTCGGCGACTTCGCGCGACAACTCGTAGATGCGGCGGGAGACCTCCGGCGCGCCCGAGAACACCTCGACCTCGATCTCGTCGATGTCGTTGCCGAGCCCGGTGACGACGGGATAGTAGCCGTCGACGACTTGGTCCATGACGGCGTAGAGGACTGCTTCGGGGCCCTGGCGGAGCAGATCGGGTTGTGCTTCGAGTCGGCGCCGAACGCTGCTGAACTCGGGGGCTTCGCTGTGCCGAACGGTGAGAACGAAGTTGGCGCCGGTGAACAGGTGGACTTCGCCGAACTCCACTTCTTCGAGGTCGTCGCGGTAGCGGGCGGGGCGCAGCACGACGAACAAGGTGTCGTCGTAACGTTCGAGCTTGGGACGTTGGTGTGCGTGGATGGCGTCCTCGACGGCGAGGGGATGGAGCCCGAACTGTTCGGCGAGGGTGTGCACCTCGGTGTCGGTGGGGCGGTAGAGGCCGATCCACGCTACGCCGCCTGGTTGTCGGTCGAGCTGGGTGACGGTGTCGTTCATCGTGTTCATCGTGGCCACGCGTTGGCCGTCGAGATAGATGGCGCTGTCGATGATGGGTGATGCTGAACGTGGGGTCGAGGTGTCGATGTTGAGTCCGTCGTCGTGGTGCTCGAAGCTGCCGGCGCGTTCCCGGGTCGGGCGGCGGGTCCGGACGAGGGATCGGATCTTGGGTGACTTGGGGTGTGGCACGGTTCAGAGCCAGTCTCGGTGACGGAAGTAGAGGTACAGCCCGGCCGGGAGGCCGAGAGCGAGCAAGGTGGACACGACGACACCGGTCGTGTCGCCCGAGCCGGGATAGGGGACGTTCATCCCGTAGTAGCCGGTGATCAGTGTCGACACGGCGATGATCGCCGCCCAGCTCCCGACCCGCCTCATGGCCTGATTCTGACGGAAGTCCCGCAACGCGAGGTTCGTCTCGACGATCGTCGCGCCGAGGTCACGCAACGCGTCGGATGACTCGTTGATCCGCAGCACGTGGTCGTAGACGTCCTGGTAGTACGGGTACAGCTCGCCGGCGAGGTCCTGCTCGCGCCGCATGATCTCCGACACGGCTTCACGCATCGACACCGCGAGCCGGTGGAACCGCACGAGTGAGCGCCTGATCGTGAACCAGTGCCGCTGGTCGGCCGGGTCGAGCGGCCGTTCGTCGAACAGTGCTTGGCTGATCGTGTCGTAGAAGTCGTCGAATCGGTCGATGGCGACGAAGTACTGGTCGATGACGTGATCGAGGAGCCCGTGCAACAAGAACGCGACGCCGTGGTGTGCGAGGGCAGCGGATCGTTCCCAGCGTTCCACCACCTGCACGATGGGGAACCGGTCGTTCTTGCGGATGGTGATGATCCAGCGGGCGTTGATGAACGCGTCGATCTCGGTTTCGTCGAGCTCCCCACTGTCGGGGTCGAGGCGCACGGTGTGGATCGCCAGGAACTGGTGCGTGTCGTAGTGGTCGAGTTTGGGTCGCTGATGGGGTGCGAGCGCGTCCTCAACGGCGAGTTCGTGGAGCGAGAACTCCTCGGCGAGTACCAAGAGTTCGTCGCGACCGGGTTCGCACAGGTCGACCCACACGACGACGCTCGGGTCGGCGTCGAGGTGCTCGGAGACATCGCCGATGGGGAAGTCCTGCGCGATCAGGGTGCCATCGCGCCAGGCGCGGGTGCTGACCGCGGCGACGTCGGACGGTGGCGGGGTGGGGGTCGGTGGGCTCATGGTGGCAGCGGCGTTCGGCGATCCGGTAGACACGTTGCCACACGAGCGGCCACTCCGGGTCCGTCACGGAGGATCAACGTGGACGCATTCCTACTCAGCTTCGGCATCATCTTCATCGCCGAACTCGGCGACAAGAGCCAGCTCATGGCGATGACATTCGCCACCCGCTACCGAGCCGTCACGATCCTGGCGGCGATCACGGTGGCGACCGCCCTCGTGCATCTGTTCAGCGTCATGGTCGGTGCCGCAGTCGGTGCAGCGCTGCCCACGAATGCGATCTCGGTCGTCGCAGGCGTCGCCTTCCTCGGCTTCGCTGCGTGGACACTCCGTGGCGACAGCCTCGACGACGATGACGCCGAACGCGCCGCACGACGTGGGCGTTCCGTGTTCTTCACGGTCGGGCTCGCCTTCTTCCTCGCCGAACTGGGCGACAAGACGATGCTCGCCACCGTCACGCTCGCCACGGACAACGGGTTGCTCGGGACGTGGCTCGGATCCACGCTCGGCATGGTCGCTGCGGATGGACTGGCGATCGTGGTCGGCCAGCAACTCGGCGCCCGCCTGCCGGAACGCACCGTCCGCATCGGTGCCGCCGTCATCTTCCTCGTCTTCGGGATCCTCCTTATCGCCGACGGACTCCGATGAGGTGCCCGCGCTGGCGTCAGCGTGTGGTCGACGCGCTCTCGGCGAGCAGGCGACGCGCCTCGTCGACGGCTCCGGTCATCGAGGCGATTCGCGGGCGACCGAACGCGGGTAGATCCACGTTGCGAGTCGGCGCGTGAGGAACGGCAACAACACGTAGGTCATCAACGTGATCTCGACACCGATGACGGCAGCCAGGCGCAGCGGAGGCGGCCAGCCGGGGATGACCGCCGCAGCGATGGCGCCGAAGAACAGGACCAGTACGTACACGACGGCACCGAGCAGCAGCGCCATCCGCCATCGCACCGGTCGAGGAACGACCGTCCCGGGTGGTGCCGAGAACCAGAGCTCGAGTCCGGTGTGGGTCGACCAGACAGGTTCCGCCTCGACGAGGTCGACGACCGCATCGAGGTGTCGGCGACGCAGATCGCTCGTCTCGAAGACGCGGAGATCCGCAAGGGTCGCGAACCGGAAGATGCTGGTGAACGTCGGCGAGGTTGCGTCGACGGGCGGCCGGTGGATGTCGGCGCCGAGGTAGCCGGGGAGCTCGGTGACGTCGGCGAGCAGCCGTTGCAGCCAGCGCTCGTAGTCATCGACGCGGTCGGCCTTGACGTGCCGTTCCACGACCGTGGTCACCGGTCCCGATCGCATCGACGGTCCCGCTGCGGGGTCGGAGTCAGACACCCAGCGCCTCGATGATGAGCCGGGCGGCCGCCGCGCCGGAGTACTGCTGCTGGCCGGTGACGAGGTTGCCGTCACGAACCGCGAACGGCTTGAACATCGAGTCGACGACGAAGTTCGTGTCAGGGAGCGACCGGGCACGATCCTCGATGCGGAAGGGTTGGATCGGTGACCCGACGAAGGCGTCGGCGAAGTCTTCCTCGCTGTTCGCGAACCCGGTCCAGGTCTTGGCGTTGACGATCAGCCGGCCGTCGGACCTGGTTGCTTCGAGGAGAATGCACGTGGCGTGGCAGATGACGGCGGTGACCTTGCCTGCCTCGTAGAAATCGCGAACGAGGTCGTACACCGCAGCATTGCCCATGAACGTGTACATCGGGCCCTGTCCGCCGACGAACAGCACGGCGTCGAAGTCGTCGACCACGATCTCGTGAAGGGCGACCGTGTCAGCGATCAGTGCTGCGTGGGTGGGACTCTTCTTGAACCCGAACGAGATGAGATCGTGGGCCGAGTATCCGGAGGTGTCCTCGGGGTCCGAGAAGCCGTCGCCTTCCAGTGGACCGCCCTCCGGACTGGCGATGGTCACCTCGTAGCCGGCCTCGGTGAACTCCCAGTAGGGGTGGGTGAGTTCTCCCCACCAGAAGCCGATCGGCCATCCGGTCTGCTCCGACGTCGAGGGGTTGGACGCCACGATGAGCACGCGCTTGGGGGTGCCGTGAATGTCGATTGTCTGCGCCATGTCGTTGTCTCCTTGGTGATTCAGTGGTGGATTGGCAGGGAGTTTGGGCGTGGTCGTCAGCGTCGGACGACCGACCAGGCGAAGTCGCGACCCCAGCCGCGCCTGATCGCGAGGTGGATCCAGAGTCGGGCGTGGTCTTCGACCAGTTCGAACGACTCGCGACCACCGAGGTCGGCGACCTCGAAGCCGAGATCGGTCGCGAGCGCTGCGACGATCGCCGTCGCGGTCTCGTCGCCGGCGATCGGGAGGAACGTGGCGTGGCCGAAGGTGCCACCGGTGAGGTGCTCGGCGCCGACGGTGTTGAACGCCTTGGCCAGCGCCACCTCCGGTGGGAGCATCGACCCGACGAAGTGACCGAGTGTGTCGAATCCGTGGGGGACCGGGGCGCCGACAGCGTTCGTGGCGTCGACCACCACGTGACCGCCGTGCAGTCGGAGCGCAGGCACGGCGGTGGTCAACGAGTCCATCGGAATGGCGAGTACGACGACGGTTGCGTCGGCAACGGCGGCCTCGATGTCGACGACGTGGGCCCGAAGCTCCTGGTACTTCGTTCGATTCGGCTCTCGGACGCCGATCGCGACGTCGTGGCCGGCTGCTGTCAGACCCGATGCCAGCGCGGTCCCCACCGATCCTGCACCGATGATTGCGATGCGTTGCCTCATGTCTCCTCCTGTGGTGACCCTTCGCGAATACGTACCAGTACTGTACCGTAATAAATCGAGTACTGTCGTCGGTAGTGAAGAATTCAGGACAAGTCGGGCGCCCTCGCGACGCTTCGATCGACGAGGCGGTGCTCCGAGCAGCTCGGGAACAGTTGGCGGCAAGCGGCTACGACGCCATGTCGGTGGTGGCGGTGGCCGAGGCAGCGTGCACGAC
>JBGTIA010000103.1:0-8705 GCA_041745835.1 Ilumatobacteraceae bacterium
GCCCTCGCCGCCGTGACGGCGGCGGCGCTCGCGCTGACCACCGGATGCGGCGCCGACGACGAAACGGGCTCGGATACGGGCTCGATCACCACTGTCGTCACCACTGTCGTCACCACTGTCGCGGATACGACCGTCCCGGACGACCCGATCGCTCCCACCTCATCGGACTCTCCGGCTACTGGGGCAGAGACGACAGCCCCCACGACGACGACGACGCCAGCCCCGCCGACGACCACCACCGCCGAGCCGGCGATGCCGGCGACCGGAGCGTTCGAGTTGCCGATTCCCACCGGCACTTTCGAGACCAGCCCCGACGACCTGTTCGTGCTCGTGCGCAGCGGCGACCTCGAGTTGTGGTCCGGCGCACTGGCGTCGGCGACGCCGCTCCGGACGCTCGTCGCCGACTACCCGGACCCCTTTGCCGTTTCCGGTCAAGAGCCCGGGCCCAACGTGATCGACCACGTGGCGGGCGAGGTCGGCGGATCCGTGGTCTTCGGCGACTGTTGCGAACCGATCTCCGGCAACGTGCTCGCCGCAACCGATGTCGGCGACGCCGCTCCGATCGCCGGCGGTTCCACGCCGTCGTTGTCGCCGACGGGCGATCTGCTCGGCACCGCGAACGGCAACCTGATCTCGCAGACGACTGCCGACTCCACCGGCGCAGGCCTGTACCGACAGCTCAACCAACATCCACAGCAGTCGTACCTGAACGTGGTCGATCTGACGTGGTCGTCGAACGCCACGACGGCCGCCGACGACGATCACATGGTCCTGCTCGCCTGGGACGACGACGGCTGGTGGCTGTACGACGTCGATCGATCGACGCTGGAACCGACCCCGACGCTCCAGCTGGGGGTCCCGCCCGTCCGCGACGCACCCGACACCACGATGGACTTCGTGGGACACGGACCGAATTCCGAGATCGTCGTCGCGCAGGGCACGCCGGACACGACCCGCTTGCGCTCGTTCGATCCGACGACGCTCACGGAGCGTGCGCAGCTGGAGCGATCGCTGCCGGGCTCGGCCTCCTCGATCCGCTTGGCCGACGATGGCCTCGGCCTGCTGTGGGTCGACGGGGGATCGCTCTACCACCTGCCCGCAGGAGACGTCGCGGCAGTGCGCCTCGGCACCGGCATCCTGGCCGCCTGGTTCGCCTGAGCCATCCACTGCGGTCGGCTGGTGGGTCGACTGATCCGGCGCCGCGGGCATCCGCATCATCGTGCTGTTCAGTAGCATGGTTCCATGCTGTCGGATGACACCCCGTTCCCGCATCAGGGCCCGCTCGCCCCCGATCGTGTCGGCGGCCGCGACCAGCTGATCGCCGAGCTCGTCGAACGGGTGACGGCTCGACGGATGACCGCCCTGCTCGGACCGCGACGGTTCGGCAAGACCAGCGCGCTCGGCGCCGTCGCTGCGCGTCTCGAAGACGCCGGCACGTCGGTGATCCGCCTCGACCTGTACGAGACACGGTCGACCGCCGACCTCGTGGTCCGATTCGATCGTGCGCTGGCTGCCGGACGCGGCGGCGTCAGATCCCGGCTGTCGTCGCTCGCGGTCGCGAGCTCGGTGAACCTCGGCGTCCTGCAACTGGAGTTCTCCCGTCCACCGTCGCAGCGACCCGACGCCGACGCATCGCTCGACCTGTTGCTCGATCTCCTCGTCGAGGCAGCAACCCAGGAACCGACACTGTTGGTCGTCGACGAGTTCACGGGCATCAACGGAGTCGCCGGCGCTGCGGGCCTCCTGCGCACGAAGCTGCAGCACCACGTCCAGGAGATCGGCGTGCTCTTCGCCGGGTCCGAGCCGTCGGCGATGGCTGCGATGTTCACCGAGCAGTCCCAGCCGTTCTACGCCCAGGCCGACATCATCGAGATCCAGCCGTTCGCCCTGTCCGAGTTGAGCGACATCATCGACGAGGGCTTCGCGTCCACCGACCGGCGCAGCGACGGTCTCGCCGGGCTCGTCCACCACGCGACCGGGGGCCATCCCTACCGGGCGATGCAACTCGCCGATGCCGCATGGCTCCGTACCGAGGCGGGCGCCTCCGGGGAGGTGGCGTGGGCGGACTCCCGACGAGCGGTGCAGCGCGCCATCGCACCCGGCCTCGAAGTGCTGTTCAGCACGTTCAGCCACGCCGAGCAGGTGGTGCTCCGAGCCCTCGCCACCGGACGCCCGCTGTTCGGGGGAACACTGGAGCTGTTCGGCGCCTCGTCAGGCGCGGTGCAGGCGGCCCGTGACCGCCTCATCGGCAATGGGACCCTCACGCGGGACCTCGTCATCGTCGACCCGCTGTTGAGTGACTGGATCCGCACCGTGCTCCCCCTGTAGCTCCCCGTGTAGCTGCCGCGGTACGAGGCGGTCGGGGCGGCCGAGCACGATCAGGCAGACCGCCAGCGACCAGAGGCCGAGAACGACGCCGGTGACGACGTCGCTCAGGAAGTGCATGCCCTGGTACAGCCGCGCCCAGGCGACAGCCGCAAGCACGAAGGCGTACGCGACGATGGCCAACGCCCTCGCCCACGTAGCCCGCGTGTGCCAGCACACGATGACCACGAAGGCGCCGTACACCGTCGCTGCGGCGACGTGGCCCGACGGGAAGCTGGAATTGACCGGCGAGTCCTCGAGTCGCAACACATCGGGACGAGGTCGACCGACGATGGCCGTGACGATGATGAAGACCGTCGCCTCGAAGATGAGCGTCACGGCGAGGAACACCGTTTCGTGCCAACGTCGCCACGCCGCGAACGCGATCATCGCGAACACCGCGGTCACACCGATCTTGACCGCAGTATCGGCGAGCAACGCACCCCAGTGCGCCAGATCGTCTCCCGTCGGTGTGCGGTTCGCCACGAAGCGCTCTGCGATCTCGACATCGAATCGGGTGACGGAATTCGGCGCCAACAGGTCCGTCATCAGATAGCCGACAGCGGCGAACAGACCGACGGATCCCACCAGCGCGACCACGAGTTGCAGCAGCCTGTGGCGGTCGATCGGCCAGCTGGACCAGACCCCGGACGCCGATCGGCGCGTCACGAGTCCGCTCCGACCATGCGCTGCTTGGGGGCGCTCAGCATGCAGAAGGCACCGAAGACCAGCAGCCCGGCCCCGACCACCACGACCAGCACGAGTCCGATCGTGGACGATGCAGCCTTGCGGAGTGAACCGTCGAGGCCCTCGGCGTCGCTTGGGTCGAACGTCACCGCGGCACGCACGAGGAAGAAGCCGATCAGGGCCATCATGGCGGACCGACCGACCCACCCGATCCGGCCGAGCAGCACCAGCGTCTGGTGAGACACGGGTCCGACGCTGCCAGGGAGCAGCTGCGACTCGAAGCGGGCACTCACCGCCTGCCACAGGAACACGGCGGCGAGCACCAGGAGGACTGCGCCGATCGCGAACACTGCGGCACGGCCGAGACCGTCGTTCATGAGGTCGCGCGTGAAGCGTTCGACGCGTGCGTCCTCGGACTCGCCAGACGACCCGACCGGCTGGCGCGCAATCGTGACCGCGGACCAGGCGAGGAGCAGGTACGCAACGGCGCTCACGAGGTAGCCGGCGCGCGTCAACCAGGCCTTCACGTCGTTGCCGGCGGGCAGCATCACGGTCACCAGTCGCCAGAGCGCATAGATGACGAGTCCCGCGGCCACCACGAACAGCAGGACGGCCCCATAGCTCGATTCGGCGATCCTCGTGATCGCACCGGTCTGGCTGGCCTCCTGAGCACCGGACGTCGCGTCCCCGGAGGAGTCGGATCGGCTGGCGCTCACGGCGACGATCAACGACAACACGCCGACGAGCGCATAGACGATGCCCTTCGCCACCCAACCGATGCGTCCGAACTTCACGATCGCGGGGTGCTCGCGGGCGAACTCCTCGGCGCGTTCGACGCCGACATCGGAGTCGGTGGACTGGTCGCCGCTGGGCGAGGTCGTCGGTGCAGTCGTGTCCATGTCACGCCTCCTGTGTTGCTGGCTGGGACTCGGGCTGGGCATTCGGGGGTTGACAGACACGGATGGCCTTCGGGACGCAGCGGACCTCGAAGGTCGCAGTTCGTTTCCGATCACCGCCGTCGACCTCCCACGGCAGCGTCCGGTCGAACGAGATCGTCAACTCACGGGCGGTGACCATTTCGGTGAGCGACGACGCTTCCGCACGCCGCAGGGTGGCGCTGGCCATGACCCGTAACCATTCCGATGCGGAACGCGCCGACACGACGCCGACATCGAGCCGACCGTCGACCGGTGACGCATCGGGGAAGGCCGTGAGCCCACCCAGGATGGTGCCGACGTTGGCGACGAGAACGCAGCTGGCATCGCCGTGGTACCACAGCTCGCCGTCCACCTCGATCGTCGCAACGGCGGGCGACACGTCGCGATTACGGATCCCGGCAATCACGTAGCCGGCCTTGCCGTACCGCTCCTTCAGGAGACCTTCGTCCGCGTCCCGGATCATCAGCGCGTCGAAACCCGCGCCGGCCATCACGGCGAAGTAGGCGCCGTTCATCTGTCCCACGTCGATCGGGCGAGGGTCGCCGTTCACGGCGATGTCGACGGCCGCGCGCAGGTCGATCGGGATGTCCAGGTTGGTGGCGAGCAGGTTCGCCGTTCCCGCCGGAAGGACGCCGATCGACGCGTCGAGTTCTTCGCTGATGACCGTGTTGATCGCTCGACGTACGGTGCCATCGCCGCCCCAGACGAGCACGCGATCGACGCCGTCGTCCTTCACCATCGAGCGGATTGCCTTGGGCGCCTTCTTGCTCTTCGGCACCTCGTACCACGGTGGGTCGGCGTGGCCGATGTCGGCCAACGCCGAGCGCAGCTCCTCGAGCCCACCGCCGAGCATCTTCTCTGCGTGCACGACCACGCCGATCTTCGCCGGTTCGCCGCTACTGCCCATGATGACCTCCATACGCCTGTGCGCTCGTTGCTGGCGCCTCGGTCGTGCGCTCGACACGGCCCGGCTCCACGACGCGTTCTCTGTCGCGTTGTGTGTCTCCGGCCGTGTCTGCGACCTCCTCGAAGGGTTCGCCGAATCGCTGCAGACGGCCGCCGTAGATCACAGCCACGAGCAGGAACCAGGTCCACCCGACGACGAGGCCTGCAACGACGTCGGTCACCCAGTGCACGCCCAACAGCGCGCGACTTGCTGCGACGAGGCCCGCAATCGCCACGGCGACAATCGCCAACCATGGGCGCACGTGTCGCGGGAACCAGCGGCCGGCGACGAGAGCGACGGCCATCCAACACGCTGCTGATGCCGCTGCGTGGCCGGAGGGAAACGACGAACCGGCCGAGCCGACCAGATGCTCGACCGGCGGTCGCTCGCGCATGATCAGCAGCTTCAGTCCGTTGTTGACCAGGGTGATGCCGAGTCCCACGGTGAGCAGGAACCACAGCGATGTCGCGTTGCGGCGGCGTCGCCAGTCGACGAGGCCGACCGTGACGAGCGCCACGACGAGCAACCACGTGTCACCGAGGTTGGTGACCGCGCGCATGAAGCCGGCAGCGGCGGTCGTCGCATGGTCCGGACCCCACTCGGCGACGGCCTGATCCCATCGGGCGAACCCACGACCGGTGTCGATCGACTCGAAGACCCACCCGACGACGAGGGCAGCGGTGAACACCATCAGGAACGAGATCCCCACGGCCAGGCCGCCCAGCACCCGCCGGTCGGTGTGTTCGAACGCAGTGCGCAACCGGGGATGCTGCGAGAGGTGCCTGACCAACCAGTGTTCCGCGGCGACCGGGTCGGCGACATCGTCGGGGTGGCGGCGAGTGCCGCGGATCGCCTGGATTGCCAGCAACAACCCACCGGCCACCAAGCCGGTCACGAGCACCACGATCGTCGTCGACATCCCCACGTCGGTACCCCGGCCGTCGATGCGCCAACCCTCACGGTGACAGCGCATCGAAGAATCGGACCCGATTTCAGCTCACAGCCGAACGTGCGCGACCTCGTCGAGGGTCGTTCCGCCGTCGTCCTGCGACGTCGAGTGCTCGACCGTCACGCTCACCTCGGAACCGTCGTAGTGAACCTCGCACATGTTGTTGGAGAAGTACGGCCCGGACGTCACGTCGATGTGCGGCGCAGTTCTCGGTCCACGGGCGAGCCAGCGCAGGGTCGCGCCGATTCGTCGGCCGACAGGAGTGAGCGACGTCCGCATGGCCCCACGTTCGTGTGGGATCAGCGCGTTGCGGATCGGCGAGCTCACGACCTGGTGCACACGTGTCCGGTCGGAGCCGAGCGGGACCTCGGCGGTGTAGCTGAAGTGGATGTCACCCGACATCACTATCACGGTGTCCGGGGCATGCGACGACGCCACCAGTTCACGGATCAGGTCGACGAAGAGATCGTAGGACGTCCCGAACGCCGACCAGTCCTCGAGGTCGAGCGAGCGTCGGATCTTCTCGGCACGTTTGGTGAACCGCGTTCCCCACCGGTTGTTGCACACGAGTTCGCTCCACACCTGCAGGTCGTGCAGACCGTCGGCGATGAACACCGGCAGGCTCGTTGCGAGCATCACGTGTCCACCCGGCTGCGCACGCTCCATGGCCTGCTCGCGGATCCACTCCCATTCCGTCTCGGCGACCATCCGGCGGTGGTTCGGGTCGAGCAACCTGCCATTGCGGCTGTCGATCACCACGATCGTCAGCTCGCCGATCGTGCGCGTGTAGCTGTATCGGTACCCCCCGTCGTCGGGCGTGTGGGCGTCGGCGTGCGCCGCCCAATGCTCCAGGATCTCCGATCCGTCGCCCGCGTCGACCAGCCGTTCGAGGAGCCCGTCCCGGCGGATCTCGTCGGGTGCCTGGTTGCCGAGATGCTGGTACAACCAATACGACATCAACCCGCCGACGGCATGGTCTCGCCACCATGGTTCGGTGCTGATGTCGCGCAACCACGTGTCGGAGATGTTCCAGTCGTCGATCATGTCGTGGTCGTCGAAGATCATCATCGACGGCACCACCGACAACATCCAGCGCTCGACGGCGGGGCTCCACGCTTCGCTGTAGAGCCAGCAGTACTCCTCGAACGTCGCGACGATCTCCGACGGCAAGTCGCTGTGCTCGCCGCGGAACTGTTCGATTCGTTCCTGGGTGCGGGGCGACGAATCGTCGGCGTAGATCTGATCGCCGACGAGGAGCAACACCGTCGGCCACTGCGACGGATCCTCGTCGATCATTCGCCGTGCGTGCGCCCACATCGTGTCGACCCCGCGTCCGTCCTCGTCCAGCGCAAGCTCGAGCGTGTACGGAGGTTCGTGAGGGGCGGCGGCTCGGCATGAACCCGCAAGAACGGACACCACCGCGTCCGGGTCGGTCGTCCGGATGACGCTGGGGGGCAGCGTGCTGCCGACCTCAGGCCAGGCACGTTCGCCGTCGAGGTGGACCTGGTACTCGATCGTAGAGGCGGCCTCCAGCCCCTCGATGACCACCAGCGCGTAGTGTCGCCCTCGGACGCTGAACGTCGGCGCCGTGTGTTCGAGCACTTCGACACGGCACGACTCGCTCGCCTCGACCCAGATCGTCGCGCTCGTCTCGTCGACGTATCGCAGCATCGGTCCGAGGAGCAGGCGGGCGACCACCGGCCGAACCTACCGCCGGCCTGGCGCTGTCAGTCCGCCGGACGCTCGACGAGGGTGACGGTGACGTCGATCGGTTCGCCGTCGCGCAGGATCGTGAGCGTCGTCGAGTCCCCAGGGGCGAGATCACGTATCGCCGCGATCAATCCAGTTGCACCGTCGATCGGGGCATCGTCGGCCGCCACGACGAGGTCGCCAACCTCGATGCCGGCTTCGAAGGCCGGAGTGTCGTCCTGCACCGCCTCGATGACGGCGCCTTGGCCGCCGTCGCGACGCTCGCCGAGCTCGACACCGAGGTAGCCCTCGGTGCGGATCTCGCCGTCGGAGCGGGCACGCAGTGCTTCGATCACGGGCAACGCCTCGCGGGCGCCGATGGCGAATCCCACATTCGTGGCGGCCGACGTCGCAGTGTCACGCGCGACGGCCGTGTTGATCCCGACGACCTCGCCGCGAGCGTTCACGAGTGGACCGCCGGAGTTGCCGGACGAGATCGCAGCATCGGTCTGGATGAGACCGTTCAGGAACGTGCCGTCGGTGCCGATGGTGCGCTCGAGCGCCGACACGATCCCCAGCGTCACCGACGGGTCCCCGTCGAGGCCGAGCGCGAATCCAATCGCGACGACCTGATCACCGATGCGGATACTGCCGGGATCGGCGAACACCGCGGCGTCGAAGTCGTCACCGTTCATGCGCAGCAGGGCCAGATCGTTGCCGGGATCCGAGGCCAACAGCCGCGCCTCGCGCGGCTCGGTCTCGCCGACCAGCCGCACACGCACCTCGGTGGCACCTTCGACGACGTGGGCATTGGTGAGGATCTCGCCGCCGGAGGAGATGATCACACCGGTCCCCGTCGACTGGCCCTGGCCGAAATCGCTGTCGATGTCGGCGCTGATCGTCACCACGGAGGGCGCGACGTGATCGACCACTTTCGCGACGTCGAGGCGTCCCTCGATCGGTCCGCTCGGGTCGGACACGTTGATGGGCTCGTCGCTCGCGCTCCGCGGGGGCGAATCGATCCAGTCGGACAGTTGATTGCCGACGAGCGCGCCGGTCAACGCTGCCGTCCACGCCACGACGCCGACAACCACGACCACGGGCCACTTGCGCCGCTGGCGCGGACGTGCGG
>JBGTIA010000104.1:0-3404 GCA_041745835.1 Ilumatobacteraceae bacterium
GCAGCACTGCGTGCGTGTCCACGTCGATCAACCTGCGGAGGCGATGTGGCAGGTGATTGCGGACCTCGGAGCGATCCAACGCTACATGCCGTCACTGGCCGACTCAACGATCGAAGGTGGCGCCGAGCCAGGCCGTGGCGCGGTGCGTACCTGCGTCGACCGTGGCGGCCGATCGTGGTCCGAGGAATGCATCGCCTTCGAGCCCGGCGCGCTTGCGCTTCGCTTCAAGGCGGAAGCGGAGGGCTTTCCGTTCCCGGCATCCGAAATGTTTGGCGGGTGGACGGTCGAGCCTGACCAGAGCGGAGGCTCCCACGTGACGGTGTGGTGGACGCTCCAGCCACGCCCTATCAGCCTCTCTGTCCTGCTCATGCCGATCTTCGGCTTGCGCGCGGACCGCGAGATCACGAACGTCGTACGTCGAATGGCGGCCGAGGCGGGTACCCGTGCGGACGCAAGGGGGCACGCTGCTCCTGGGGTCCGCGTGCTCGAGCAACCTTGTCGTCCGGCGGTGGGTCTCGATCACGCGCGATCGCAACTGGCCTGAGGATGCCCAATAGCCACGGCAAGGGACCGACTAGCGTGCAGAGTACGAGCAAGATGAAGGCGATCGTGCAGGACCGCTACGGTTCGGCCAACGTCCTGCGGATCGACGAGATCGCCGTGCCGGCCCCGAAGGACGACGAGGTGTTGGTACGCGTCCACGCGGCCAGCCTGAACCACGCCGACGCGGCCCTCATGCGCGGCGAACCGCTCGTCCTCCGGCTAGGGTTCGGCATGCGTGGGCCCAAGGTCCGTGTGCGCGGTCTCGACCTCGCCGGTGTCGTCGAGGCGGTCGGCAGCGACGTGACGACGTTCAGCCCGGGAGACGAGGTCTACGCCCACATCGACACCGGCACCTTCGCCGAGTATGCGGTCGTTCCCGAGCGACTCCTCGCACCGAAGCCCGCCAACCTGTCGTTCGTCGAGGCCGCGGCCGTACCGGTGGCTGCGAACACCGCCCTCCAGGGACTACGTGACGTTGGAAAGCTGCAGGCGGGGCAGAAGGTCCTGATCAACGGTGCTTCGGGGGGTGTGGGCAACTTCGCCGTCCAGATCGCCCAGGCGCTGGGCGCCGAGGTGACCGGCGTGTGCAGCACGCGAAACGTCGAACTGGTGCGGTCGCTTGGAGCCGACGACGTCGTCGACTACACCCACGACGACTTCACCCGGAGCGGGAGGCACTACGACCTCATCTACGATCTGGCCGGGAGCCGCTCGCTGAACGCGTACCGGCGCGTGCTGACCCAGCAGGGGACGCTCATTCTGTCTGGGGGAGGCGGGCGCATCTTCGGGCCGATCGGCCGCATCCTGCGTGGGATGATGCTCACCCCGTTCGTGCGTCAAACGATGCGCCCGCTCATGTCGACGCCGAGCGTCGCGAACCTCCTCACCCTGAAGGCCCTGATCGAAAATGGGAAGGTCGCGCCGTCCATCGAGACGACCTACCCGTTGGTCGAGACCCGCGCAGCCGTCGAGCACTTCATCGATCGGCACGCACGCGCGAAGATCGTGATCGTCCCGTAACGGATCTCGTGCCCGCATCTGGGTTCCGTGGAGGCTCCGGATGCCGGCAGCTTAACCGCCAGACAGTACGGCGTCGATGAAGGGTTCTTCCATGATCTCATGGTCATCTCCGAGGGCAGTGGGTTGGGTCGCGTTGGGGTACGGCGTGCTCAGCCTCGTCCACTTCACTCACAACGCCGTCTACCTGTCCCGCTATCCGAGCCTGCCGAGTTCTTGGACCGCGACGGGCGTCATGACCTCGTGGCTCCAACTCGCCGCCTTGGGCACTGCTGGCTTCCTCCTGTATGTGCGAGGCCCGAAACGCGCTGGCCTTGCCATTCTCAGCGTGTTCGCCGTATTGGGTTTCGGCGGCCTGCTCCACTACGCACTCGCCGCACCGGCGGCGCATACGGCTGCCAGGAACATCACGATCGCCTTGGAAGCCCTTGGCGCGCTGGGCTTGCTCCTCGTGATCCATCGAGCGTGGCGAGCGACCCGACCAATCGGTTCGAGACGCTAGCTTGGCGGCCGACGGGCTGACTCTCACCTGAATCGCCCTAGCTCGATCCCGTGCGCTCCTTCATCAGCCGCGCGGCAGCGGCTCGATCATGGACCCGAAGCTGTGTGAGGATCGTCGACACGTAGTTTGCCACCGTCTTGCCCGACACACCGAGACGCTCCGCGATGGCCGCGTTGCTGAGTCCCTGAGCCATCAGTCCGAGTACCTGCCGTTCCCGCTCGCGCAGTTCGGGGAACGCGGTCGCCGGCGGCGACGAACGGCGCAAGGCGTCGGCCCAGGCCGAACGACGCACCGACGATGCGAGGTCGGAGCCGATGACGAGGGCTCCACTGGCCACCGACTTCAGCGCGCTGAGAATTTCGTCGGGACGTGCATCCTTGACCAAGTACCCACTCGCCCCTGCTTCGAGCGCACGCGCGATCACGGTGTCGTCGTGGAACATCGTCAGGACGAGCACCTTGAGATCAGGGCGAAGCTCGAGCAGGTGCGCCGTGAGGTCTGCGCCATCGCGGTCCGGCAGCCCGATGTCCATGAGGACGACATCGGGATTGGTGTCGAGCAACGAGAGCGCCTCGGCCCCGGTCCCCGCCACCCCGACGACGTCGATGCCCGCGGTGGCCAGAAGCGCGGCCAACCCGTCACGGTAGACGGGATGATCCTCTACGAGGAGCGCCTTCACCGAAGCACGCTCTCTCGAATCGGCAGGAACACGGCCACTTCAGTTCCACCTCCGGTCCGCGGTCCGATGCGAGTCTTCCCGCCGAGTTCCGAAGCCCTCTCATCGAGCGACCGAAGGCCGACGCCCCGCAGGTGACCTTCCAAGATACCGCGACCGTCGTCTCGAACGCGCACCACGAGCTGTCCGTCCTCGCACGCCAACGTGACGTCGCAGTTCTTTGCGGCGGCGTGCCTCCGGACATTGGTCACCGCCTCCTGAACGATGCGCAGCGCAGCGAGCTCGACCGCAGCCGGCAGCGTGGGAGGCAGGTCGCGGACGTCGACGTCGATGTGAAGGTCGGGGTCGACATCGACACCGAGCCGGTCCCGGATCGCCGCCTCGATACCCAGATCGTCGAGCATCGGCGGTCGGAGATCGTACGCGATCTCTCGCACCTGACCGATCGCGGCGTGAATCCCAGCCTGGACCTCGTCGTAGAGCTGCATGGCTTGACCTCGATCCCTCGAGGTGAGCGTCGCCGCAACCGCAGCACGGAGGCCGAGCCCCGCGAGCGTGGGCGCAAGGTCGTCGTGAAGGTCCCGGCGCAAGCGCCGCCGTTCCTCCTCGCGCGAGAACACCAAGCGCTCCCGCGCGAGCGACAGGTCGCGCAGGACCGCGGCGCCG
>JBGTIA010000105.1:0-2617 GCA_041745835.1 Ilumatobacteraceae bacterium
GACCAGGCCGGCGACTGGGCGAGCCTCCTGTCGGCGCAACTGTCGAGCCCCGTGCGTTGGAAGCACTGCCTCCTGGCACTCGCCGAGGCCGGCGTCACCGACTTCGCCGAACTCGGCCCAGGCGCAGTGCTGACCGGCATGGCCAAGCGCACCGTCGCCGGGAGCCGCACGATCTCGGTCGCCACGCCGGAGGATCTCGACAAGCTGCTCGAATGGGTCGGCGCAGGACCATCGTCGGGTCCGCGCCAGCAGGAGGGCGAACATCTCTTCGCGGTCGAGCGGCTGGTGGTCAGCCCGGCGGCTGGCAACTTCACGCCGATCCCCGACCTGCGCGAGGGCTCGACGATCGACGTCGGCACGGTCGTGGGCCACGTCGGGCAGGTCGAGGTGCGCTCACCGTTCGCCGGCGTGCTCCAGAGTTTCATCGCGCTCGACACCGAGCGCATCACCACGCGCCAGCCGATCGCTTGGCTGCGAACCGACCAGTGATGGGCCAGCGCTGACCATGCCGAGCGTTCCAGCAGGTGTCCGGGGGGCGGCGATCACGGGATGGGGCACGGCGCTGCCCGAGCAGATCGTCACCAATCACGACCTCGAGCGCACCCTCGACACGAACGACGCCTGGATCCGCGAGCGAACCGGAATCAGCGAACGCCACGTCGGCGGCACCACGGCCGCCCTGTCGGTCGAAGCCGGCCGCCAGGCCATCGAACGCGCCGGACTCCTCCCGGGAGACATCGATGCGCTCGTGCTGGCGACCACGACACCCGATCGCGCCGTGCCCGGTACCTCGGCCACCGTCCAGCACGCACTCGGGCTCTCGTGCGGGGCCTACGACCTCAACGCCGCCTGTTCGGGCTGGGTGTACGGACTGGTCAACGCCCACGGACTGATTGCGCTCGGCGCCGAGAAGGTGCTGGTGATCGGCACCGACACCTTGGCGCGAATCACCGACTGGAACGACCGCAACACCGCCATCTTGTTCGCCGACGGCTCGGGTGCCGCCGTGTTGGAGGCGGTCGAGGGGCACGGCCAGTTGCTCGGCTGGGACCTCTCGGCCGACGGCAGCGCCGAGGAGGCGTTGTACGCCGAGCTCGGCGGCAAGCTCCAGATGGAGGGTCGCGAGGTGTTCCGACGCGCCGTTCGGATCATGGTCGAATCGGCCACCGCCTCGATGGACGCAGCCGGCGTCACCGCCGACGACCTCGCCCTCGTCGTGCCGCACCAGGCGAACATCCGAATCATCTCCGCGTCGTGCGAACGCCTGGGCATCGGGCTCGACCGCGCCTCGATCGTGCTCGACCGCACCGGCAACACGTCGGCAGCGTCGATTCCGTTGGCCCTGGCGGACGCCTTGGATCGTGGGCGTGTGTGCCAGGGTGACCTGGTGTTGTTCGTCGGATTCGGTGCAGGCATGACAGCGGCCAGCGCAGTGGTCAGATGGAGCGCTCCGGTGCCGACCACACCTCCTGGACCAGGCGCGTGAGCAGGGTCGTCCTGATCACCGGTGGCGGTCGCGGCATCGGCCTGGCGTGCGCCGAGCGATTCGCCGCACAGGGCGATCGTGTGGCGGTCACCTACAACTCGTCGCCGCCGCCCGACGGCTTCTTCGGCGTGCGGTGCGATGTGACCTCGAACGACGACGTCGACGCGGCGTTCACTGCCGTCGAGGAGCACTTCGGTGCACCAGTGGAGGTGCTGGTGTCGAACGCCGGCATCACCCGGGACGGCCTGTTGCTGCGCATGTCGGAGGACGACTTCACCGCAGTGATCGACGCCAACCTGACCGCGGCCTACCGCGTCGTCAAGCGAGCCAGCCGAGCGATGCTGAAGGCGCGCAGTGGCCGCATCGTGCTCGTGTCGTCGGTGGTCGGATTGCTCGGCTCCGCCGGACAGGCGAACTACGCCGCCTCGAAGGCGGGCCTGGTCGGATTCGCCCGATCGATCGCCCGCGAACTCGGCTCTCGGTCGATCACGGTCAACGTCGTCGCTCCCGGCCCGGTCGCCACCGACATGACCGCCTCGTTGAGCGAGGATCGACTCGGCGAACTGACCGCGATGGTGCCGCTGCAACGCGTCGCCCAACCGGCGGAGATCGCCGGCGTGGTGGCATTCCTCGCCTCCGACGACGCCGCCTACATCACCGGAGCCGTCATCCCCGTCGACGGCGGCCTCGGCATGGGACACTGACACCGGCTCGACATCCGACGCTTCATCATCGGCACATCGAACCTGGTGTGCCACACTTCAACATCCACCGACAAGGAGAACACCGTGGACCAAGAACTGTTTGCCCGCTTCCGCAAGTGCGCCGTCGAGGTGCTGTCCGTCGAGGAGAGCGCCGTCGTCCCCGAGGCCAACTTCGGCGACGACCTCGATGCCGACAGCCTCGACCTCGTCGAACTGGTGATGGCCCTCGAGGAAGAGTTCGACGTCTCGGTGCCCGAGGAAGAACTCGAAGGTGTCGAGACGGTCCAGCAGGCCTACGACATCGTCGTCGCGAAGCTGTGACCCGCGGCGGCCGTCGGGTCGCCGTCACCGGACTCGGTGTCGTCGCTCCCGCCGGGCTCGGCGTCGACGACTTCTGGTCCGGCCTGCTCGGCCCGGGAACCACACA
>JBGTIA010000106.1:0-5770 GCA_041745835.1 Ilumatobacteraceae bacterium
GGAGCTCGGCGGGGACGCCGGCGATCTCGGCTTGGCCGTTCACGATCGGATCGAACACCACCCCGTACCGGGCGGTCACCTCCGCCCGCAGCACCGACTGATACAGGTAGCCGAAGGCTTGCTGATACTTCTTCAACGTCACCGCATCGAGCGCATACCAGCGACCGTCAACGGTCCGCCACTGCCTTGATCGTGTTCCCATGCCGATCCACCCGATCGACCAACGCCCGACCCAGCTGCATCCCCGTCGTCGGGTGATACCCCGACAGGAGCGCTTCGAGCGCTTCGGTCGTCACCTCCCCCGACAGACCGAGTCCCGGTGCTTGGGACCCGGCCCACACACCAGGTTGTTCACCGTCGGCCTTCGTGAGATAGCCCGTGTAATAGGCAGCGGACACTCCCGCACCCGAGGCGTACAGCGTCGTCACACGGATCACGATCGCTCCCACCAGTCCGCTGGCACCTGTCTGAACTTTGAAACAGGAGCGAAGCGACGAACAGACACGGGAAGGGACCTCAGACCTCGAGAGAGAGGGCGAGCTGGCCGGACGAGCGGCGGGCCGACGAGGGAGGAACAGCAGGGGGACGAGCAGGCGGAACGCTGGAAGGCTGCGACGGGCAGGCGACCGAGAGGCCGGCGACGGGAACCGCCAAGCGATACGAACCAGCCTCGAAAGCACCGGAACCGGAACGAGCCTGGACAGCGACGACCAAGCCGAGATCGCTGAGGCGACGCACGGCACGAGCCACGGTGTCCTTGGCGAGACCGAGCGAAGATGCGAGTGAGCGGATCGACACTTGGGCGACGATGTGATCGCCATCGCCGGTCGAGCGCTGCATCATCTCCTCGAGAACGGACCACGCCGTCGTACCGACGTAGGCGCGCAACTCGTGCGCCCGGGGACCGAGCACCATGCTGCGGCGGCTCGAGTCAGCGTGCAACGGAGGCACCAACGGGTGCCTCCGCATCGCACAGCCGGACGACCCGGCCGGTCGTCGCGAGTTCCATCAGCGCCCAGCGAGGGACCCGGTAGCACTCCTTGCTGAACTGGATCACCGGGAGGCCCGATGTCCCGCCGGAATTCAGGTACTCGTGAGCGAGTGCGTAGCCGAGCGTGCGACCGATGCGCAGGATCTCGGTGGCCTCGCGCATCGTGAGAAGTGGATGCTCCAGCGAAGTCCTCCTGCGACGACATGGACCATCAGAAGTACACCGATGTCATTCACCCTGCAAGCCCTGTGTTTATTGAGGTTCCGGACGATCCGGCATCAATGCACACCAGCGGATACTGGCGGACACCAGCGGACACCAGACGGATATCTTGCTGTGACCAACTTCACACCTTCCGGGCTGTCCTGCATCCCCGGACACGGTTGAGGCGGAACCCACAGCTGAGATTCGCTCGACTCGCGCAGCTCAGGGCATTGACGCCTTCAGCGTGCTCACCTCGCGTAGGAACCGGCTTGCCAATCCTGCAATGTCGGCGCATACTGGTTGCTGTCTCCGGCAAGCGCTGGAGAAAGTGGACCCGGTTGCCTACCGGAAGGGTAGGGGAGCCGGGTTCTGCGCTGTCAGGGGTGAACTTCGATGACGTCGATCAACACGTCGCCGAGCCGATCGCTCCACTGCGGTCCGGATCCGACTGCCCACGTCACGGCGTCCGCGATCCACAGCATTCGCTCGTGTCGGGCGATCCGGTGTTCGAAGACGAGCGAAGGCTCTCGCTCTCGTGTCCGCATGATCACGCGCTCGTCGTCTCGATCGTCCTGCCGGCTCTCGAGTACCAGCTTCGCGACTCCCTTCTCTGCACCTGGCGAACGATCTCGCCCACGCAGGAGGCCCGCGCCTGGAACTCGTTGGTGCTGTGGCCTTTCGCGCAGAGCGTGGCGAACACCTGGATCGGCATCCCGGCGACCGCATCGAGTACCCGGCGCTTCGGTCGATCGGTGTCATTGTTGAAATGGATGCGCGGCGCCACTCCGCTCGCCAACGCATCGATGGCCGGTCGAAGCGTCGCAAGGCTTCGAGCATCGACGAGCACGCAGCCCATCACGTACCGACGTCCCCGGATCGACTCGTCGACGTAGGCATCAGTCGGCCGGAAGCGTCGACTCATCGTCTTCTCCCCTCAGCAGGTCACCGAGGCCGGCTGCCAGCGCTTGGTCGGCGGAGGCGAAGGCGTGGGCATAGACGCGCAACGTCATCGCCGGGTTGGAGTGACCGAGTCGACCGGCGACGGTGCGGACGTCGTGGCCCTGGCCGATCGAGACCGTCGCCGACCAGTGGCGCAGATCGTGGAGACGCCACTTGATGTCGATGCCCGACGCCTTGCGTGCCCGCGTCCACCACCAACCGATGTGATCGGGCGGCACGAGATCGGGGCCGACGCCGAACATCCACGGACCGTACGGCTCACGTTCAAGGCGCAGTTCCCAGATTGCGTTGAGCGTGTCGGGGTCGAGCGTGAGCCGGCGGGCATTGCCGGTCTTGGTTGGCGCATCACGCAACTCGCGCTGCTCACCGGGGTGCCGGATCACCTCGATCGCCGAGTCGATCGTCAGCATCCCGTCGTCGTCGACGTCGGTCCATCGCAGCGCGGCCGTCGTCGAGCGACATCACTCCCCTGGGCGGCTTCTTGGTGGTCTTGCGTTGCGCCAGCGACGCCACGTTCTGGCTCGCCCACCCCCAACGCACCGCCTGGTTGAGCGCAGCGCTCAATGCACCGTGCTGGTTGCGGATGCCGGCGTCCTGCAGCCCCGCGCGGCGCAGGCGGGTGTGCCTCCGTTCGACGTCGGCGATCGACAACTGTGCAATCGAGATCTCGGCGATCTTGTCCTGCTTGATCGAGCGCACCCGACTCTGCTGGTCACGCGCGGACGCCGGCGCCCACGTGTCGAGGTTCTAGTCGATCCACGCATCGAGGACATCGACCACCTTGCGGCCCGCGGCCGAGGCACTCCCCGGACCGACCTCCAACGAGGCGGCAAGACGCTGCGCGTCACGCTTGCCGCCGCGGACCGTTCGCGAGATCTGCGTCGGGCGTCCGCAGGCGTCGGTGCCGGTGAAAACCCGCACCTCCCACACCCCCGGCTTCTTCTCGCGCAGCGTTGCCGCACCGACAACAGTACGCCAGGGGTGTCACGCTCGCCAGGAAAACCCTAGGGATGATTCTAGGGATGGTCGACTTTCGTCAACTCGGCGCCGGAGGACCGAGCGGCAAAATCACTCGATACGCAGGCCTGATATCGCCCGGGAGATGACCAGCTGCTGGATCTCGGAGGTGCCTTCGAAGATCGTGTGGATCTTCGCGTCGCGGTGCCAGCGCTCGACCGGGTACTCGCGGGTGTAGCCGTAGCCGCCGAGGATCTGGATGGCCTCCTCGGTGACACGCACGGCGGTCTCCGACGCCTTCCACTTCGACATCGAGCCCTCGCCGTTCTTGAACGTGCCGTTCTTCGCGAGCCACGCCGCGCGCCAGATCAACAGGCGGCTCGCATCGATCTCGGTGGCCATGTAGGCGAGCTTGAACGCGATCGCCTGGTTCATGATGATCGGCCGGCCGAATGCGTGACGCTCCTTGGCGTAGTCGAGCGAGTACTCGTAGGCGGCACGGGCCACACCGAGCGCCTGGGCGCCGACGGCCGGGCGGGTCGCCTCGAACGTGGACATCGCCGGCTGCTTGCCGGTCGACACGTTCTCGCGTGCACGGGCGAGCTTGGCGTCGAGCTTCTCCTTGCCACCGAGCAGACACGAGCCGGGCACCTTGACGTCGTCGAGGACGACCTCGGAGGTGTGGCTGGCGCGAATGCCGTGCTTCTTGTACTTCTGGCCCATCGACAGGCCCTTCGTGTTGGGCGGGACGATGAAGCTGGCCTGCCCCTTGCCCTTCAACGAGGCGTCGACACTCGCGACCACGACGTGCACGTCGGCGATGCCACCGTTGGTGATCCAAGCCTTGGTGCCGTTGAGGGTCCACTCGTCCTTCGCCTCGTCGTAGACGGCCCGGGTCCGCAGACTCGACACGTCGGATCCGGCATCGGGCTCGCTCACGCAGAATGCGCCGAGCTTGACGTCGTCGGCGGTGCCGTAGCACTGGGGCACCCATTCGATGACCTGCTCGGGCGTGCCGTTGCCGGTGATTCCGGCGGCAGCAAGGGCGGACCCCATGATGGCCATACCGATGCCGGCGTCACCCCAGAAGAGCTCTTCGATGGCCACCGGCAGCGTGAGGCCCGTCGGATCGCCCATGGCGTTCAGCAGGAAGTCGAAGCCGTACAGACCGATCTGGGCGGCCTCCTGGACCACTGGCCACGGGAATTCCTCACGCTCGTCCCACTCCTCGGCGACCGGGCGAATGACGCCTTCGGCAAAATCGTGGACCCACTTCTGGATCTGGAGCTGGTCTTCGTTGAGGTTCAGCGAGAAGTCGGTCATGAACCCAAGTTACCCACCGGTAACGAGGATGTCTACCCGGCGGTAACTTGTTCAGACGGCCGCGAGGCGCAAGAGGTCCGGCGCCACGGTCGTGTAGATCAGGTTCGCACCGGGCTTGAACACGTGGACACCGTCCCAGCGGTAGCCCAGGTCGGTGGCGATTGCCTCGTCGGAGCACCATTCATCGGGACCCTCGAGGAACTCCACCCGGGGAGAGTCGAACGAGGCAGCTGTCTGGCGGAGCAGTTCGTTGACGTGAGCCACACGAGCGTCGTCGCCCCGTTCGGGAAGCGCTCGGACCCCGGCTCCCTCGACGTCCTGGGGCCGCATGCACGCCACCTCGAGCAGCGCGACATTGGCGCCCTCGGCAAGCATTGCGTCGATCCCAGAGGTGAGGTTGCGCACGAAGAGCGCATCGCCGTCGGTGGTCGCGAAGCCGTACATCGTGCCGGCGTCGTCGATGTCGAACACGTCCCAGGCGCCCACCACCACCAACGCCACGTCGTTGCCTGCGGCGGCGTCGGCCCAGTCCTGCTGCCAGCCCTGGCAGATCGAGAAGTTGTTGCCGAAGCTCACCGCGCTCCGCACTGACCCCGAGTCGTAGACGCTGCAACCGTCGACACTGCCGTTGACGACATCGGGAAACACCCCGTCGATGCCCTCGGGCAGGTTGATCGCCAGCGCATTCGCCTGCGAGTCACCCACGATCGCCAACCGCGCCGACGTCGCCGGCACGAACGGCGCGCTCGTTTCGACCGGCGAGCCCTCGACGGCCGAGTCGTCGGCCGGCATCGCCGGATCGTTGCCGATGGCAGCATCGAGGTCGAACACGGCGTCGCCGCCACCCTCGAAGCGGTTGAACTGCTCGACATTCGCGTAGAACACCAGCAGGACGGCGACCAGCGCCGCCCCGCCGGCGACCGGCCAGTAGGCCACCGTCGTGCGGTTCGCCCACCACCGCCCGAGTGCCCCCAGTCGAACCGGCGTCTCGAGGTATCGGTACGACGCCTCGGCGATCACCACGCTGAGCAGCATCGCCCACAGGAACTTCACCACCGACCCCGTCGTTGCGCCCACGATCACGAAGATGGGCCAGCTCCACAGGTACAGCCCGTAACTGCGCTTGCCCATCTCGACCAGCGGGGTCCAGCTCATGATGCGCCGGAACCCGAGCGCCGCGGGGTGCACAGCGACCATCACCGCTACGAGCGACAGGATCGACACCAGCGGCAGCAACCACTGGTACACGTATCCCTCGGTCAACACCGCAACCGATGCGGCGCAGCCGACCATCGCGACCGCGGCGGCGCCGAGCGGGTCGAGGAGCTTGCCTGC
>JBGTIA010000107.1:0-1717 GCA_041745835.1 Ilumatobacteraceae bacterium
CGTAGTGCGGACCGTCGGGCAGCGCCCCACGCACGGCGCCGGCGCGCTCGACGCGCACCACCTCCGCTCCCATGTCGGCGAGCAGCATCGCTGCGAACGGACCGGGGCCGATGCCTGCGATCTCGATGATCTTGTAGCCGCTCAGCGGTCCAGCCATTGGTGTCAGCTCCGGTTCGTGGGGTGGTGGGCGGGCGATGATGGTTGGTGGGCGGGCGGGTGAGAGATCATGCACGCACGCACGTGGCCACCGATGGCCTCGGCGAGCACGGGCCACAGCGGCGCCGGATGATCGTGGCCCATGTCGGCCAGCAGCAGGAAGCGCGAGCCGGGCACGAGCTCGGCCGTGCGTTCGCCGCCATCAGGGGTGATCAGCGTGTCGTCCCGTCCATGGATCACGAGCATCGGCACGTCGAGCGTTCTCAGACCGTCACTGCGGTCGCCCGAGGCGTAGATCGCGGCAAGCTGGCGGGTGGCACCCTCCGGGTAGAAGCACCGGTCGTACTGGCGGGCAGCCATCTCGCGCAGCCAGTCGGGGTCGCAGTACTTCTTCGACGCCCAGATACTCGAGTTCACGGATGCCGCGATGTACTCCTCGCGCGTCGGCGGCGGCGGCGCGAGCAGAGCATCGCGGGCCTCGGCGGTCGGCTTGCCGACCCGCGGGTCGCCGGTGCTGCTCATCACCGAGGTGACTCTTGCGATCCGCTCGGGGTGTTCGATCGCCATCGTCTGCACGATCATCCCGCCCATCGAGTTGCCGACGATGTGGGCCCGTTCGATGCCGAGGTGGTCGAGCAGCCCGATGCCGTCGGCCGCCATGCCCGACAGGGTGTACGGGACCGCAGGAAGCGGTTCTCCCTGCAGCGACGCCGACAGCACTGCGCCCGGCGACACGTGCTCACCGTCGAGTTTCGTCGACAGGCCGACATCGCGGTTGTCGAACTGGATGACGAACAGGTCCTGCGCGACCAGCTGCTCGACGTATCCCTGCGGCCACGAGATCAGCTGGCTGGTGTAGCCGTTGACGACCAGCAACGGCGGATCCGTGGGATCGCCGGTGGTGACGTATTCGAGTTCGATCCCGGTGGGGAGCACGGCGCGTGACATCGGTCCGAGTGTTGCAGAGCCATCCGATCGAGCGACAAACGGAGCGCCCGCCCGGCATCTGACTACGGTCAGTGTGGTGCCATCGACACGACGAGTCCATGCGCCCGGGCGAGTGAATCTCATCGGCGATCACACCGATTACACCGGCGGGCTGGTGTTCCCGATGGCGATCGATCGCGGCACCACGATCGAGTTCGTGCCCGACGACACGACGATCGCGTTGCGATCCGACGCCGACGACGACCCGATCCGACTCGACGTGCCCGTCACCGAGACTCCGGCAGCGGTGACTCCACGGTGGGGGTCGTACGTGGCGGCGATGGCGGTCGAGCTGGGATCCCGGACCGGCATCCGTGGCCACGTCACCTCGACGATTCCAGCCGGGGCCGGGCTGTCGTCGAGCGCTGCGTTGGAGTGCGCGGTCGGACTGGCGCTCGGCTTCGATGGGTCGCCGGTGGAGTTGGCGCAGGCCGCGCAACGCGCCGAACATGCGGCGACGGGTGTGCCGACGGGGATCATGGACCAGCTCTGCATCGCGTCCGCGCGACGTGGTACGGCCACGCTGATCGATTGCCACACGCTCTCGGTGTCGCACGTGACCGTGCCCGACGAC